>NZ_JASJXJ010000002.1:0-81460 GCF_035018685.1 Cryobacterium sp. RTC2.1 | reverse complement strand
CGACGACCCCGTCGAGCGCTTCGGCGGTCTGCTCCTCGAGCACGTCGGTCAGCGGGCAGCCTGCCGAGGTCAGGGTCATGTGGATGATCAGGGCGTCGTTCTCGTCGTCCCAGCCCAGGTCGTAGATGAGGCCGAGGTCGACGACGTTGATGCCGAGCTCGGGGTCCATGACGTCTTTGAGCGCCTCTTCGATCTCATCGAATCGCTCGGGTGACAGCGTTGAAACCATGCGGTCAGCCTACGTTCGAATCGACGAGAAAGCGATCGTAGCCTTCGTCCTCGAGCCGGTCGGCAAGCTCGGGTCCGCCCTGCTCCGCGATCCGCCCGTTGACGAACACGTGCACGAAATCGGGCTCGATGTAGCGCAGGATGCGGGTGTAGTGCGTGATCAGGAGGATGCCGAGTCCGGTGTTCGCCTTGGCGCGGTTGACGCCCTCCGAGACGAT
Organism: Cryobacterium sp. RTC2.1; assembly: GCF_035018685.1. NCBI lineage: Bacteria > Bacillati > Actinomycetota > Actinomycetes > Micrococcales > Microbacteriaceae > Cryobacterium > Cryobacterium sp. RTC2.1. The sequence continues at coordinate 81,014 of NZ_JASJXJ010000002.1, read as the reverse complement.
CTTGAGCGCGTCGACGTCGAGGCCGGAGTCGGTTTCGTCGAGGATCGCGAACTTGGGCTTGAGCAGTTCGAGCTGCAGGATCTCGTTGCGCTTCTTCTCACCACCGGAGAAGCCCTCGTTCACGTTGCGCTCCGCAAAGCTCTTGTCCATGCGCAGGTTCGTCATGGACTGGCGGACGTCCTTGATCCAGGAACGGATCGCGGGCGCTTCGCCGTCGATCGCGGTCTTGGCGGTGCGCAGGAAGTTGGTGACGGTGACTCCGGGGATCTCGACCGGGTACTGCATCGCGAGGAAGAGGCCGGCGCGGGCGCGCTGGTCGACGGTCATGGTGAGGACTTCCTCACCGTCGAGCAGGATCGAGCCGCTGTCGGCGTGGTACTTGGGGTGGCCGGCGATCGTGTACGCGAGGGTCGACTTGCCGGAGCCGTTCGGCCCCATGATGGCGTGGATCTCACCCTCGTTGATCGTGAGGTTGACACCCTTCAGGATCTGCTTGGTGCCCTGGTCGGTCTCGACGCTGACGTGCAGGTCCTTGATCTCAAGAACTGACATGGATTCTCTGGTCTCTTTCATTCAACGGCGCGCAGGCGCCGGTACGTGTGGGGGTTACGCGGTGACGTAGTGCGGGGTCGGGTCGATGAAGACGTCGCCGTTGATCAGCTCGACCGTGAACACCGGAACGGGTTCGTAGGCGGGCAGGTTGAGCGGGCGACCGCTCTTCAGGGAGAACTTGGAGCCGTGTGCCCAGCATTCGACCGTGTCGTCTTCGACGAATCCCTCGGAGAGGGAGATGTCGCCGTGCGTGCAGGTGTCGCCGATCGCGAAGACGTCGCCGGCGCTGTCCCGCACCACGACGATGGGGACTCCGTCGATCTCAACCTTGACGGCCTGATTCTCTTCGAGTTCGTCGAAGGCGCAGATCTTCGTGGACGCCATGGTCAGTTCTCCTTGGTTGTTGCGGGTGCGCGGACCTCGTCGGTGCTGCGCAGTTCGGCTTCGATGGCCGCCTGGAGGCGGTCTTCGAGCGGTTGGGATCCGATGTGCTGCACGATCTCGCTCAGGAAGCCGCGCACGACGAGTCGCCGGGCCTCGTCTTCCGTGATTCCGCGGGACTGCAGATAGAACAGCTGCTCATCGTCGAAGCGGCCGGTCGCACTCGCGTGCCCGGCGCCCTTGATGTCACCCGTCTCGATCTCGAGGTTCGGGATCGAGTCCGCGCGGGTGCCTTCGGTCAGCACGAGGTTGCGGTTCTGTTCGTAGCTGTCGGTTCCGGGAGCATTGCGCCCGATCAGGACGTCGCCGATCCAGACCGTCCGAGCGCCTGCGCCCTGCAGGGCGCCCTTGTAGGTCACCCGGCTGCGGCTGTTCGCGGCGTCGTGGTGCACGTACACCTGCTGTTCGAGGTGCTGGCCGGCATCCGCGAAGTAGAGACCGTAGAGGTCGGTGTCGGAGCCGGGACCGGCGAGGCGCACCGAGGGGTTGACCCGCACGATGCTGCCGCCGAGGGACACGACGACGTGCTTGAGGTAGGCGTCGCGGCCGACGGATGCGAAGTGGTTGGCCAGCTGAACGGCACCGGTGTTCCACTCCTGCAGCGTGACGACCGTGAGGTGCGCGGATTCGCCGACGATGATCTCGAGGTTTTCGGTGAGGCGTGCGTCGCCGGTGTTCTCGAGGATGATCGTCGCCCGGCTGAACGGCCTGGCCTCGATGATCGTGTGGGCGCCGCGCGGGCCGGTGCCGAGACGGGCCCGGGTGATCGTGATCTCCTTGTCCTCTTCACCGGTGACGGTGATGGCCAGGGCCTTCTCGAAGCTCGTCCAGGCGTTGGCGGCGGCTCGTTCCTCCGGGGCGCCGACCGAACCGATGCGGGCGTCATCGCGCCCGACCCAGTCGATCGCGACACCGTCGGTCGGGGTCGAGTCGACGTCGTAGGCTGCGCCGTCGAGCTCGCCGGCCGTGAGGTCGGTGAACTTGGCGACCGGTGAGAGCTTCCATACGGCCTCGCGCCCCGTGACGGGGGCGAAGTCGGCGACGTCGACGCTCTTGAAGCGGTCGTTCCTGGTCTGCACGGGGACGAAGCCGAAGCGTCCGTCCGAGTGCGCCTTGATGCCGTGCTGTTCGCTGGTGGGCAGTGCTGCTGTTGTTGAAGTCGGGGCGGCGGACATTTAGCCGACGGATCCTTCCATGCCCATTTCGATGAGCTTGTTGAGTTCGAGGGCGTACTCCATCGGGAGCTCCCGTGCGATCGGTTCGATGAATCCTCTGACGATCATGGCCATGGCCTCGTCCTCGGGCATACCGCGGCTCATCAGGTAGAACAACTGCTCCTCGCTGACGCGGGAGACGGTGGCCTCATGGCCGAGCTGCACGTCGTCGACACGGATGTCGATGGACGGGTAGGTGTCGGAGCGGGACTGGGTGTCGACGAGCAGCGCGTCGCAGCGCACGGTGTTCGCGGAGTGGTGCGCACCGGCATCCACCCGGACTTCACCGCGGTACCCCGAGCGGCCGCCGCCGCGGGCGATGGACTTGGACACGATCGAGGACTGCGTGTACGGGGCCATGTGGATCATCTTGGCGCCGGCGTCCTGATGCTGGCCGGGACCGGCGAAGGCCACGGACAGGGTTTCGCCCTTGGCGTGCTCGCCCATCAGGTAGATCGACGGGTACTTCATGGTGACCTTGGAGCCGATGTTGCCGTCGATCCATTCCATGGTCGCGCCCTCTGCGGCTGTTGCGCGCTTCGTGACGAGGTTGTAGACGTTGTTCGACCAGTTCTGGATCGTCGTGTACCGAACTCGGGCGTTCTTCTTCACGATGATCTCGACGACGGCGGAGTGCAGCGAGTCCGACGAGTAGATCGGGGCGGTGCAGCCCTCGATGTAGTGCACGTAGCTGCCCTCGTCGGCGATGATGAGCGTGCGCTCGAACTGGCCCATGTTCTCCGTGTTGATCCGGAAGTACGCCTGGAGCGGGATCTCGACGTGCACGCCGGGCGGAACGTAGACGAAGGAGCCGCCAGACCAGACCGAGGTGTTGAGCGCGGCGAACTTGTTGTCACCGGAGGGGATCACGGTGCCGAAGTACTCCTTGAAGACCTCGGGGTATTCCTTGAGCGCGGTGTCCGTGTCCATGAAGATGACGCCCTGGGCTTCGAGCTCCTCATTGATCTGGTGGTAGACGACCTCTGACTCGTACTGGGCCGCGACGCCGGAGACGAGGCGCTGGCGCTCCGCCTCGGGGATGCCGAGCTTCTCGTAGGTCTTCTTGATGTCGTCAGGCAGGTCTTCCCAGGTCTGGGCCTGCTTCTCCGTTGAACGCACGAAGTACTTGATGTTGTCGAAGTCGATTCCGGACAGGTCGGCGCCCCACGTGGGCATCGGCTTGCGCTCGAACAGTTCGAGGGCCTTGAGCCGGCGCTGCAGCATCCAGTCCGGCTCGTTCTTGAGCTTCGAGATGTCGGTCACGACCTCTGGCGAGACGCCACGGCGGGCGGATGCGCCGGCCGCGTCGGAATCGGACCAGCCGAATTCGTACGTTCCCAGGCCCGCGAGTTCGGGTCGGTCGAGCAGGACGTCAGACATATTTACCTCTTCTCCCATCCACGACAACCCGGATATTAGTCCGGTCATTCCCGCACGGCTCCAGGCGAAGACGTGCGATGAACGGGTTGCGTGGGCGGCTACGTTGCGTACCTAAGATGATTAGAGGCGGCGAGGTGTCGAACCGCGGTTTGTACAACCGCGTGATCACCGCCCAGAAACACCTAATTCTACAGGTTCCCGATGCGTTAAGTGGCCGGACCCGGCGATTTCACATGCACCAGGCCCGAGAGGAAGCAGAACCCGTGAAACGGATTTCGGAATGGCTGCCCACGAGCGTTGACCGAAGGGTCCGCCTGATCGCGTGGGTGTACCTCGCCGCGCAGATCCTCCTCGTCGGCACGGGCGGCCTCGTCCGCCTGACAGGCTCAGGGCTCGGTTGCCCGACCTGGCCGAAATGCACCGACGGTTCGCTCGTCAACACGCCGGAGATGGGCATCCACGGCGTCATCGAGTTCGGCAACCGCCTGCTCGGTGCCGTACTCGGCCTCGTCGCGGTCCTTGCCTTCCTCGCCGTCGTGCGGCTGCGTCGCGAACGCCCCGACCTGTTCCGCCTCGCCCTGTTCGCCGGGCTCGGCATCCCCGCCCAGGCGGTCATCGGGGGCATCAGCGTGCTCACGCAGCTCGACCCCACCGTCGTCGGACTGCACTTCGTCATCTCCGCAGTGCTCGTGGCGCTCTGCACGGCCTTCGTCTACCGGGTCTACACCGGCAACGGCCAGCGGGCTGCCGTCGTGCCCCGCTGGTACGCGATCCTCACGCATGTGACGAGCGCCGTGGTCGCCGTCACAATCGTCGTCGGCATCCTTACGACCGGTTCCGGGCCGCACGCCGGTGACGAGAACGCACCGCGAAACGGGCTCGACTCGGAGTTCCTGCAGCACGTGCACAGCTGGCCCGCCTACCTGACCGTCGCGCTCACCATCGCCCTCGTCATCGGCGCCTGGGGCCTCGGCCGGTCGCTCCGCACCTGGACCCTGGCCCTGCTCGGTGTCGAGGCCGTCCAGGTCGTCGTGGGGCTCGTTCAGGCGAACACCGGACTACCGACCGGCCTCGTCGGAATCCACATGGTCCTCGCGTGCGTACTCGCGGCCGCGATGACCGCCGTCGTACTGCACCTCAAAGAGCCGGTGGCGCAGCCCGTCGACGCCACTCCCCCGGTTCCGCACCAGGCAACCGCACGCTGACGCACCCGGCTCTGCTGGGAAGCCCCCGCGCGACCTAGAAGGGGAGCAACGGGTCGACGCCCACGGCGACGAAGAGCAGTGTCAGGTACGTGATCGAACCGTGGAACACCCGCATCGGCGAGACCACCTCGTGACGGATAGCGAGGTTGTACAGGCGGTGGGTCTCGTAGATGAACCAGCCGCCGGTGACGAGCGCGACCCCGGTATAGAGCAGGCCCATCGAAGCGACCGGGATCAGGAGCAGTGAGCACGCGACGGTCGCCCACGCGTAGAGGATGACCTGGAGGCCGACCTGGGCGCGTCCGCGCACGACGGCGAGCATCGGGACGCCGGCGGCCTGGTACTCGGCGCGGTATTTCATGGAGAGCGGCCAGTAGTGCGGCGGGGTCCACAGGAAGATGATCGCGAACAGGATCAGCGGCGGCCAGGACAGGTCGCCGGTGACGGCGGCCCAGCCGATCAGTACGGGCATGCAGCCGGCGATTCCGCCCCAGACGATGTTCTGGGCGGTGCGGCGCTTGAGGATGATCGTGTAGAAAACGACGTATAGCAGGATTGCGCCGAGCGAGAGAGCCGCGGCGACCCAGTTCGTGAAGACCAGGAGCCACACGATCGACGCGGCACCGAGCACCCACGCGAAGACGAGGGCCTCCCGGTCGCTGAGCTCGCCGGTGACGAGCGGCCGGTTCATCGTGCGCTTCATCACGCGATCGATGTCGCGGTCGATGTAGCAGTTGAACGCGCCGGCGGATCCTGCGCTGAGCGCCCCGCCGATGAGGGTCGCGAGCACGAGCCACAGGCTCGGAATCCCGCGTTCGGCGAGCAGCATGGTCGGCGCTGTCACAACGAGTAACAGTTCGACGACCCGCGGCTTGGTCAGGGAGAGGTAGGCGAGGAAGGTCCGACGGAAGCCTCGCGCTCCCCTGCCGCCGGGCGCCTGCACGCCCGCGGGGGTCGCGTCCTGGGAGATCTGCATAGTGGATTGAGTCTAACCAGTCCCGGCCGGGCGGAAGCCCATTCGAGGATCGTTCAGCTTTACGCCGGTCAACCTCACCCGGCCATGCCGACTGCCTATACTTGGGGGTGCTCGCCAATCATGGCGCGTGTCGGTGCGTCCTGGAAAATGGGCATTCGCCTGCCGCGCCGGATGACGTCGATGTCCACGGGCGCGCTCAATCCAACGGGTGCGGGTTTCCAAGGCCTGCCCTAGCTTGACGAAGGGTAACTACGAAGTGGCAGCACTGCAGTGGGATTCGATTGACAACAGGGCGGTCGACACGGCTCGCATTCTCGCGGCGGACGCCGTGGAGAAGGTCGGGAACGGCCACCCGGGCACGGCGATGAGCCTCGCCCCCGTCGCATACCTTCTCTTCCAGAAGGTCATGCGCCGCGATCCCTCTGACAATGAATGGATCGGCCGCGACCGCTTCATTCTCTCGGTCGGCCACAGCTCCCTGACCCAGTACGTCCAGCTCTACCTGGGCGGTTACGGCCTCGAGCTCGACGACCTCAAGGCTCTCCGCACCTGGGGTTCCAAGACCCCCGGTCACCCGGAATACGGCCACACCGACGGTGTCGAGATCACGACGGGCCCGCTCGGCCAGGGCCTCGCGTCCGCCGTCGGCTTCGCATACGCGTCCCGCTTCGAACGCGGACTGTTCGACCCTGAGACCGCGGCGGGCGAGAGCCCCTTCGACCACTTCGTCTACGTCATCGCGGGCGACGGCGACATGCAGGAGGGCATCACGAGCGAGGCATCCTCCCTCGCCGGCCACCAGCAGCTCGGCAACCTGATCGCGATCTACGACTCCAACCAGATCTCGATCGAGGACGACACCAACATCGCCTTCACCGAAGACGTCGCCGCCCGGTACGAGGCCTACCACTGGCACGTGCAGACCGTGGACTGGAAGAAGACCGGCGAATACGTCGAAGACCTCCACGCTCTCAACGACGCGATCGACGCGGCGAAGGCCGTCACGGACAAGCCGTCGCTGATCATCCTCAAGACGATCATCGGCTGGCCGAGCCCGAAGAAGCAGAACACCGGCAAGATCCACGGCTCGGCGCTCGGCGCCGCGGAACTCGCAGCCGTGAAGGAGGTCCTCGGCTTCGATCCGGCCGAGAACTTCTTCGTCGCCCCCGATGTCATCGAGCACACCCGCGAGGCGCTCACCCGCGGCTCCGACGAGCATGCCCGGTGGACGGTGCAGTTCGACGCCTGGGCCGCCGCGAACCCGGACGGCAAGGTCCTCCTCGACCGGATCCTGGCCGGCGACCTGCCCGAGGGCGTGGATGCCGCGCTGCCCGTCTTCGAGGCCGGCACCGAGGTCTCCACCCGTGCAGCTTCCGGCAAGGTCCTCACCGCGCTCGGCGCCGTGATCCCCGAGCTCTGGGGCGGTTCCGCCGACCTCGCCGAGTCGAACAACACCACCATCGGCGGTGCCCGGTCCTTCATTCCGGCCGAGCACTCGACCCACGAGTGGACCGGCAACGAGTACGGCCGCGTCCTGCACTTCGGGATCCGCGAGCACGCGATGGGCGCGATCCTGAACGGCATCGTGCTGCACGGCAACACCCGCCCGTTCGGTGGCACCTTCCTGATCTTCAGCGACTACATGCGCCCGGCCGTTCGCCTCGCTGCGCTGATGAAGGCGCCGTCGATCTTCGTCTGGACCCACGACTCCGTCGCCCTCGGCGAGGACGGCCCGACCCACCAGCCGGTCGAGCAGCTCGCGACCCTCCGCGCCATCCCCGGGCTCGACGTCGTGCGCCCCGGCGACGCCAACGAGGTCTCCTGGGCGTGGAAGACGATCCTCGAGCGCCGCGAAGGCCCCGCGGGCATCGTCCTCACCCGCCAGAACATCCCCGTGTTCGAGCGCGGCGACGGCGACGCGAGCGGCGAGGTCTTCGCCTCCGCCCGCAACGTCGCCAAGGGCGCGTACATTCTCGTCGAAGCGCCGAACGGCACCCCCGACGTCATCCTGATCGCCACGGGTTCCGAGGTCCAGCTGGCCGTGAACGCCCGTGCGGCGCTCGCGTCCGAGGGCATCAACGCCCGCGTCGTGTCTGCGCCGAGCCTCGAGTGGTTCCGGGAGCAGACAGCGGAGTACCGCGAGTCCGTGCTGCCCGCCGGCATCACCGCCCGCGTGTCCGTCGAGGCCGGTATCGCGCTGACCTGGGACCGCTACGTCGGCGACCGCGGCCGCAGCATCTCGATCGAGCACTTCGGCGCCTCCGCAGATTACAAGACGCTGTTCCGTGAATTCGGAATCACCACCGAGGCCGTCGTCGCCGCCGCGAAGGACTCGCTCGCCGCTCACTGAGCTCCCCGCCGGGCGGGGAACCTGCGGCAACGCTGAGCTCCCCGCCCGACTCCCGCACACGTCACACACCATGTATCACAAGGAGATTGTTCCCATGACCGATACCACCCCCACCGCCGAGCTCTCCGCCGCCGGCGTCAGCATCTGGCTCGACGACCTCTCCCGCCAGCGCATCGCCTCCGGCGGGCTGCAGGACCTCATCGACACCAGGAACGTCGTCGGCGTCACGACGAACCCGACCATCTTCGCCGGCGCGCTCAGCAAGGGCGAAGCCTACGTCGACCAGGTCGCCGCCCTCGCCGCGTCCGGCGCGACCGTGCAGGAAGCCGTCTTCGAGATCACGACCGACGACGTCACCGCAGCGAGCGACATCTTCCGTCCCGTCTACGACCGCACCAACGGTGTCGACGGCCGCGTCTCGATCGAGGTCGAGCCCGGCCTCGCCCACGACGCCGCCGGAACCGTCGCCCAGGCCCAGGAGCTGTGGGCCAAGGTCAACCGCCCCAACGCCATGATCAAGATCCCCGCGACCATCGAGGGCCTCGAGGCCATCACCGCGACGATCGCCCTCGGCATCAGCGTGAACGTCACCCTGATCTTCAGCCTGCAGCGTCACCGCGAGGTCATCAACGCGTACCTGTCCGGCCTCGAAAAGGCCAAGGCCGCCGGGATCGACCTGAGCACGATCCACTCCGTCGCGTCCTTCTTCGTCTCCCGCGTGGACACCGAGATCAACCAGCGCCTCGAGGCCATCGGCACCGAGACGGCGATCGCCCTCAAGAGCAAGGCCGGCGTCGCGAACGCGCAGCTCGCATACGAGGTCTTCCAGCAGGCCTTCTCCACCGAGCGCGCCCTCGGCCTCCTCGCGGCCGGCGCCAACAAGCAGCGTCCGCTCTGGGCGTCGACGGGCGTCAAGGATGCAGCGCTCCCCGACACCCTCTACGTGACGAACCTCGTCGCGCCCGAGGTCGTCAACACCATGCCGGAGAAGACCCTCGACGCGACCTTCGACCACGGGGTCATCCCGGCGGACTCGATCACGGGCGCATACGACGAGGCGAACGCTGTCCTCGACGCCCTTGCGAACGAAGGCGTTTCCTACGTCGACGTCACGCAGGTCCTCGAGTCCGAGGGCGTTGCGAAGTTCATCATTTCCTGGAACGAACTCCTCGACACCGTGACGGTTGCCCTGGACGCAGCCAAGAACAACGCGGAAGCCCCGTCGGCCCTGTGAGTTTCCGCATCGCGGTGACCGGGGCGGCGGCCGATGCGGCACGCCGAACCGTTCCCACCCTGGTGTCCGACCTGGTCGCCTCGGGGATCACGGCCCTCGACCCCGCACTGTGGGGCCCTGAGGCCGAGTCCGAGGCGGCCAAGCGTCTCGGCTGGACCGAGTCCGTTGCCGTTTCACGCCCGCTCGTCCCGGAGATCCTCGCTCTCCGGGCGACCCTGGCCTCGGCCGGTGTCACCCGGATCGCGCTCGCCGGCATGGGCGGTTCCTCGCTCGCACCGGAGGTCATCACCCGCACGGCCGGCGTCGCGTTGACCGTGCTCGACTCGACCGACCCCGGCCAGGTACTCGCGGCCCTCGACGACCACCTCGCGGAGACGGCGCTGGTCGTCTCCTCGAAGTCCGGGTCGACCGCGGAGACCGACAGCCAGTGTCGCGTGTTCGAACGCGCCTTCCGGGAAGCCGGCATCGACCCCATCGGCCGCATCGTCGTCGTGACCGACCCCGGTTCGCCGCTCGACACCTCCGCTCGGGCGGCCGGTTACCGCGTCTTCAACGCGGACCCGACCGTGGGAGGACGTTTCTCCGTGCTCACCGCGTTCGGGCTGGTTCCATCGGGACTCGCCGGCGTCGACATCGGTGAGCTGCTCGACGAGGCGGAGGCCGTTTCGCTCGCGCTCGCGGTCGACAGCCCGGAAAACCCCGGGCTCATCCTCGGCGCCGCGATCGCTGCGACGGAGCCACGGCGTGACAAGCTCGCGCTCGTCGCAGACGGCACCCACATCGTCGGGTTCCCTGACTGGGCGGAACAGCTCATCGCGGAGTCGACCGGCAAGATCGGCACCGGAATCCTCCCCGTTGTCCTCGAGCTCGGCGCCCCCGAACTCACCGAGAACCTCCCGGACCTGCAGGTCCTGCGCCTCGTCGAGGACGCGGGCACCACGATCTTTCCCGCGGACGGCACCGATGAGATCCGCGTGAGCGGCACCCTCGGCGCACAATTCCTGGTCTGGGAATACGCCACCGTGGTCGCTGGACGGCTGCTCGGGATCAACCCCTTCGACCAACCGGACGTGGAGGCAGCCAAGGTCGCCACCCGCGCGCTGCTCGACGGCCGACCCGAGCCGGCGCCCGCGGCGTTCATCTCCGACGGCATCGAGGTGCGCGGCACCGCACACGTCATCGGCGCGGCGAGCGACCTCGCCTCAGCGATCGACGCGCTCCTCGAGGAGCTCGGCCCCGACGGGTACGTCTCCGTCCAGGCCTACGTGAACCGCCTTGAGCTGCCACAGCTCGCCGGCATCCGTGACCTGGTCGCGAAGCTCTCGAAACGTCCCGTCACATTCGGCTGGGGCCCCCGGTTCCTGCACTCGACCGGCCAGCTCCACAAGGGCGGTCAGCCATCCGGTGTGTTCCTGCAGATCCTCGCGACCGCACAGGAGGACCTGTCGATTCCGGATCGTCCGTTCACCTTCGGCGAACTCATTCAGGCGCAGGCCAGCGGCGACGCGAGTGTTCTCGCTCAGCACGGCCGTCCGGTGCTCACCCTCACTCTCACCGACCCCGCGGCGAATATCGCCGCCCTGTTCGGCGCCCTCAAGTAGAAGTCGTCCCCTGCAGCGGGGCCTGCTCCGGCGGGCCTCGTTGCCACAGAAAAGGAGTTGCATGTCCCCGGTGGAAATCACCCCGGAGTTCAATCCGCTGCGGTCGTCCTCTGATTACCGTCTGAATCGCATCGCGGGGCCCTCGAGCCTCGTGATCTTCGGCGTAACCGGCGACCTGTCCCGGAAGAAACTCATGCCCGCGGTCTACGACCTCGCCAACCGCGGACTCCTTCCGCCCGGATTCGCCCTCGTCGGCTTCGCGAGGCGCGACTGGGACGACGAGGACTTCTCCCAAGTGGTCCACGACTCGGTCAAGCAGTATGCCCGCACCGAGTTCAACGAGGATGTCTGGGCCCAGCTCTCCGAGGGCATCCGCTTCGTGCAGGGCACCTTCGACGACGACGACTCCTTCGAACGGCTCAAGGACACCATCGCCGAGCTCGACCGCGAGCGGGGCACGATGGGCAACCATGCGTTCTACCTGTCGATCCCGCCGAAGGCGTTCCCGCAGGTCGTCGGCCAGTTGCGCCGGTCCGGCCTCGCCGAGCAGAAGGACGGCCAGTGGCGTCGTGTCGTGATCGAAAAGCCCTTCGGCAGCGACCTGAAAACCGCCCGTGAGCTCAACGACGTCGTCGAATCCGTGTTCCCGCCCGACTCCGTGTTCCGGATCGACCACTATCTGGGCAAAGAGACGGTGCAGAACATCCTCGCGCTGCGCTTCGCGAACCAGCTCTACGAACCGATCTGGAACTCGAACAACGTCGACCACGTGCAGATCACGATGGCCGAGGACATCGGCGTCGGAGGACGCGCGGGCTACTACGACGGAATCGGTGCCGCCAGGGACGTGATCCAGAACCACCTCCTGCAGCTCCTCGCCCTCACGGCGATGGAGGAGCCCATCTCCTTCGACGCGGCCGACCTGCGCACCGAGAAGGAGAAGGTCCTCGCATCCGTCCGGCTCCCGGACAACCTCGCGACCGGAACCGCCCGCGGCCAGTACGCCGGCGGTTGGCAGGGCGGTGAGAAGGTTCTCGGATTCCTCGAAGAGGACGGAATGGACCCGGAGTCGCTCACGGAAACCTACGCGGCGCTGCGCCTCACCATCGAGACGCGCCGCTGGTCCGGCGTGCCGTTCTATCTGCGGGCAGGCAAGCGACTCGGCCGCAGGGTGACCGAGATCGCTGTCGTGTTCAAGCGCGCCCCCCAGCATCTGTTCGCCAAGGAGAACACGGCTGCCCTCGGATCCAATGCACTCGTGATCCGGGTGCAGCCCGACGAGGGCGTCACGATCCGATTCGGCTCCAAGGTCCCCGGCGTCGGCATGCAGGTGCGCGACGTCACGATGGACTTCGGCTATGGCCATGCCTTCACCGAGGCGAGCCCGGAGGCGTACGAACGGTTGATCCTCGACGTGCTCCTCGGCGACCCGCCGTTGTTCCCCCGTCACGAAGAGGTCGAACTCTCGTGGAAGATCCTCGACCCGGTCGAGAAGTTCTGGTCCGAGCAGGGCCAGCCCGAACAGTACCGCCCCGGAACCTGGGGCCCCTCGTCCGCGGACGAGCTCTTGGCCAGGGACGGCCGTCAATGGAGGCGCCCATGATCGTCGATCTGCCAGACACGAACACCTCGAAGATCTCGAAGGCCCTCGTCCGCATCCGGGAAGAGGGCGGCGCCGTCGCCCTCGGCCGGGTGCTGACCCTGATCATCGCGTCGACCATGGGACGCGAGGAGGAGGCCATCGAGGCCGCAAACGACGCATCCCGTGAACATCCGATGCGCGTCATCGTCGTCTCCACCCAGGAAGAAACCGAATCGGAGACCCCCGTCGACGCGAAGGTCGACGCGGAGATCCGCGTCGGCGGAGACGCCGGGGCGAGCGAAGTCATCGTGCTGCGCGCGTACGGCGAAGCCGCGAGCGACCCGGAGAGCCTGGTCACAGGCCTCCTGCTGCCCGATGCCCCCGTCGTGACGTGGTGGCCGGGCGTCGCCCCCGTCATCCCGGCGGACTCTCCGCTCGGGCGCCTCGCTTACCGGCGGATCACGGATTCCTCCGCCCAGCCGGACCCGCAGGCCGCCCTGCACCGGCTGTGCTCCTCGTACCGCCCCGGCGACACCGACTTCGCCTGGACGCGGCTCACGCTCTGGCGGGCACAGCTCGCCGCCGTTCTCGACCAGCCGCCGTACGAGGCCGTCACAGCCGTCCAGGTCTCCGGCGCGGCCGACTCCCCCTCGACGACGCTGCTCGCCGCCTGGCTGCAGCTCCAGCTCGCCGTGGACGTCGACTACGAGTTCACCGGTGGGGCCAAAGCGAGCGGAATCCACGGCGTGCACTTCACCCGTGCATCCGGTGTGATCTCGCTCGAGCGTGAACTGCCGGGCATCGCAACCCTCACCCAGCCCGGCCAGCCCGTGCAGGACCTCACCCTCAAGCGCCGCAGCCTCCGGGATTGCCTCAGCGACGAGCTTCGCCGGCTCGATCCCGACGAGTTGTATGGTGAAGTGATCACCCGCGGACTGCCGAACCTGGACGCGGTTGCAGACAAAACCGGAGGACGACCGTGACACACGAACGACGCGTACTAGTGCATGCAGACCGGGCGGCCCTCGCCGCATCGGTCGCGGCACGATTCATCACCACCGCGGTCGACCTCCTCCACGAGGAGGGCGACATCCATGTCGTCCTCACCGGGGGAAGCGTCGCGACAGAGGTGCTCGACGCTGTCAACGCTTCCGCGGCCAGGGACACCGTCGACTGGGAGCACGTGAACTTCTGGTGGGGCGACGAACGCTGGTTGCCGTACGCCGACCCGGAACGCAACGAACTCCAGGCCCGTACCGCACTCCTCGACCACCTCGACATCCCCGCGGAGAACATCCACCCGTTTGCGTCCTCCGACGGACCGCTCGACCTCGACGCGGCCGGAGCGGCCTATGCGGAGGAGCTCGAAGCAGCCTCGAACGACGGAACCGTGCTGCCGCGCTTCGATATCACCTTCCTCGGCGTCGGCCCGGACGGGCACATCGCCTCGCTGTTCCCGCACCTCCCGGGAATCCGCGAGGACACCGCGAGCGTGCTCACGGTGCGCAACTCCCCCAAGCCCCCGGCCGAACGGCTCACCCTGAGCCGCCCTGCCCTGAACTCGTCGCGCTGCATCTGGCTGGTCCTCGCAGGGCCGGACAAGGCATCCGCCCTCGGGCTCGCACTCGCCGGTGCCAGCAGGGACGAGGTTCCTGTTGCGGGCATCAAGGGGCGCCGCTACACGAACTTCTTCGTGGACCGGGAAGCGGCCGCAGAGGTACCGGAGAACCTGACCGCGTCGTCGTTCTGACACCGTTCGCGCACGAAGAAGCCCCGACCGAGGTCGGGGCTTTTTCGTGTCCGATGGACGAAAGGACCGGAGCTAGTTGGTGGCGGAGAGCTTGCCGCGGCGAATGCGCAGCTGCAGCAGGGCTTCCTCGAGAAGGGAGTCCGCTTCCTCTTCCGTGCGGCGCTCCTTCACGTAGGCGAGGTGCGTCTTGTACGGTTCGAGCTTCACGACGGACGGCGGGTTCTCCTTGTCGCGGCCGGCCGGAAGCCCAGAGGACGGGCAGTCGATCGTCTCGGGGATTTCATCATCGGGCAGGTTCGCCGCGAAGTAGCGGACGGTCTCGTTGCCGAGAGCGTCCCAGTAGGAGACGCGGATCCGGTCCGCCTGGAAACCGCGGTCCTGCTCCCCCATGGGGCCGGCTCCGACCCTGGATCCACGAATTGCGCTGCCACCAGATGCCATTGTGTTCCTCCATGAAAGGCGATTGTGCTTGTGGCCGCACGGCCACGGGTGTGGGAAAAGCGAAGGGGGTGAGGGAGTTACAGTGCCGTGTCGAACTTGGTGATGAGGCCCAGGACGACGATGCACGCGATCCAGAGGACGGCGAGGATCACGGTGATGCGATTGAGGTTTCGTTCCGCAACGCCGGAGGCGCCGAGGTTCGAGGTGACGCCGCCACCGAACATATCGGAGAGGCCACCACCACGGCCCTTGTGCAGGAGGATGAGCATGGTGAGCAGGAGGCTCGTCAGTCCGAGGACAACCTGCAACACGACCTGGAGAATCTGCACGCGAAACCTTTCAGAATGGTGGAGTTTCTCCACCGGGATCAGTGATCATCATAGCCTGACTGACGAACCAGCCCGCCTCCCCTGGTCGGGGTGGCGGGCTGGAGCGGTGATATCAGGTGGAACTTCGGGCTAGACGCCCACGTGCTTCTGGAATCGGACGATGCTCGAGAACTCGTCGATATCCAGGCTTGCCCCGCCGACGAGCGCTCCGTCGACGTTGGGTTCGCGCATGTAGCCCGCGATGTTGACGCCCTTCACGGAACCGCCGTAGAGGATGCGGGTCTTGTCGGCCACATCCTGTCCGAGGGTCTCGCTGAGGACCAGGCGCAGCTGGGCTGCGACCTGTTCGGCCTGCTCAGGCGTTGCCGCCTGGCCGGAGCCGATGGCCCACACGGGCTCGTATGCCACTACGATGTCGGCCGCGCTGTCGATGCCGGACAGTGCGGTGCGCAGCTGGGCGACAGGGACGGCGCTCGGACCGTGCAGTTCCAGGTCCGCGGCGGTCTCGCCGACGCAGATGATCGGAACGAGTCCGTGCTTGACGGCGGCGGTGACCTTCGCGGCCACCTCCTCGTCGTTCTCACCGTGCAGCGTGCGACGCTCGGAGTGCCCGATGAGCACGTACGTGCACTCGAGCTGAGCGAGGAACGCGCCGGAGATCTCACCCGTGAAGGCGCCGGAATCGTGCGCCGAGACGTCCTGCGCGCCGAAGACGACGGGCAGCTTGTCGGCTGACACGAGCGTCTGCACGGAGCGAAGGTCGGTGAACGGCGGGAACACCGCAACCTCGACGGCCGCGAAGTCGTGCTTGGCGTCCTTGAGGTTCCAGGCGAGCTTCTGCACGAACGCGATGGCCTGGAGGTGATCCAGGTTCATCTTCCAATTGCCTGCAATCAGCGGGGTGCGCTGAGTGTTTACTGCCATCCGAGGACCTCCAGTCCTGGGAGACGCTTGCCTTCGAGGAACTCAAGGCTCGCGCCGCCACCGGTAGAAATGTGACCGAACTGGTCGTCCGTGAATCCGAGCGTGCGCACGGCGGCGGCGGAATCGCCACCTCCGACGACGCTGAGACCGTCAACCTCTGTGAGTGCGGCGGCCACCACACGGGTGCCCTCAGCAAACGGTGCGAGCTCGAACACGCCCATGGGGCCGTTCCAGAACACCGTCTTCGATGCGCGGATGATCGCGGCGAATGCCGCCGCCGTGTCCGGTCCGATGTCGAGGCCCAGACCGGTGGCACCGAATGCGGTGTCCTCGATCGAGTCGGCAGCGGTGACCACGTGCTCGGCGTCAGCTCCGAATTTGGAGGCGACGACGACATCCGTCGGCAGGACGATCTTCACGCCCAGGCGCTCGGCCTCGACCAGGTAACCGCGAACGGTTTCGATCTGGTCGGCCTCGAGCAGGCTTGCGCCCACCTTGTGGCCCTGAGCTGCGAGGAAGGTGAAGAGCATTCCGCCACCGATCAGCAGCGAGTTGACCCGCGGCAGGAGGTGACCGATCACGCCGAGCTTGTCCGAGACCTTCGAGCCGCCGAGGACGACCGTGTACGGCGCCTCCGGCTTTTCGGTGAGACGGTCGAGCACGTCGAGCTCGGCAGCGATCAGCAGGCCGGCAGCGCTCGGCAGGATTGCTGCCAGGTCGTACACGCTTGCCTGCTTGCGGTGAACGACGCCGAAGCCGTCGGACACGAGGACGTCGCCGAGGGCGGCGAGCTCGGTCGCGAAGGCGACCCGCTCTGCGTCGACCTTGCTCGTCTCCCCCGGGTTGAACCGGAGGTTTTCGAGCACGACGACGTCGCCGTTGGACAGCGCGCCGACGGCGGCCTTTGCGGCGTCACCGACGGTGTCGGTCGCGAAGGCGACGTCGTGTCCGAGCAGTTGCGCAAGGCGCACTGCGACGGGCGCGAGGCTGTACTTCTCTTCCGGTGCACCCTTCGGCCGTCCGAGGTGGGAGACGATGACCACGCGGGCGCCCTGTTCGAGCAGCGCCTTGATGGTCGGGAGGGACGCGCGAACGCGACCATCGTCCGTGATCTCGCCGTCTTTCAACGGCACGTTCAGGTCACAGCGGACGATGACGCGTTTTCCGGTGAGCAGCCCCAGCGATTCGATTGTACGAAGCGTCACTGCGGGCCCCTGCTACAGGCTCTTGGCGACGAGCGCGGTGAGGTCAACCATGCGGTTGGAGTAGCCCCACTCGTTGTCGTACCAGGACGACAGCTTGACCTGGTCGCCGATGACGCGCAGCAGGCCGGCGTCGAAGATCGAGGAGTGCGGGTCCGTCACGATGTCGCTGGAGACGATCTCGTCCTCCGTGTACATCAGGATGCCCTTGAGGGGACCGGACTCCGCAGCAGCCTTGTAGGCAGCCTTGATCGCTTCGATCGTGACGGGGCGCTCCGCGATGACGGTGAGGTCGGTGATGGAACCGGTGGGAACCGGAACGCGCAGTGCGAAGCCGTCAAGCTTGCCCTTGAGCTCGGGGAGGACGATGCCGAGGGCCTTGGCCGCACCGGTCGAGGTCGGGATGATGTTGATGGCTGCGGCGCGGGCGCGACGCAGGTCGGAGTGCGGGCCGTCCTGGAGGTTCTGGTCGGCGGTGTACGCGTGGATCGTCGTCATCAGGCCGGACTTGATGCCGAAGTTGTCGTTGAAGACCTTGGCCAAGGGCGCGAGGCAGTTCGTGGTGCAGGACGCGTTGGAGATGATGTCGAACTTGGCCGGGTCGTAGTCCTGCTCGTTGACACCCATGACGATCGTCGCTGCGTCGCCTGAGGCGGGAGCGGAAACGATGACCTTCTTGGCGCCTGCGGTGATGTGCTTGCGCGCATCCTCTGCCTTGGTGAAGCGGCCGGTGGACTCGATGACGATGTCGACGCCCAGGGCGCCCCAGGGAAGGTTGGCCGGGTCGCGCTCGGCGAGAACCTTAATCGGCTTGCCGTTGACGAGGATGGAGTCGCCCTCGACGGAAACGGTGGCGTTCAGGCGTCCGGTGATGGAGTCATATTTAAGAAGGTGGGCCAACGTCTTCGTGTCGGTCAGGTCGTTGACGGCGACGATCTCGATGTCGCTGCCCTGCGCCAGGGCGGCGCGAAGATAATTGCGGCCAATGCGGCCAAAGCCATTAATACCGATCTTTACAGACACGAATGTCTCCTAATCTTGTGCGCCGAAGCGCGGTTTCTTGTGGGTGAAATACACGGGGGACGGGCCCCTCACGGGGCCCGTCCTACGGCTGCGCTATGAGAGCAGCAGAAGCCCGTTGGTCTTTTCGCGAGCGATCGTGAATCGGTCCTGGACGTTCGCCCAGTTGACGATGTTCCAGAATGCCTTCACGTAGTCCGCACGCACGTTGCGATAGTCGAGGTAGTACGCGTGCTCCCAGACGTCGAGCATGAGTACCGGAATCGTGCCGGCTGCGAAGTTCGACTGCTGGTCGAAGAACTGCTGGATGATCAGGCGCTGCCCGATCGAATCCCAGGCGAGCACCGCCCAGCCGGATCCCTGCACACCGAGGGCTGCCGCCGTGAAGTGCGCCTGGAACTTGTCGAAGGAACCGAAGAAGTCCTCGATGGCGCTCGCAAGCTCGCCTGTGGGCTTGTCGCCGCCGTCCGGGGAGAGGTTGGTCCAGAAGATGGAGTGGTTGACGTGACCGCCGAGGTTGAAGGCGAGGTCTTTTTCAAGCTTGTTGACGTTGGCCAGCTGGCCGGAGTCGCGAGCTTCCGCAAGCTGCGCGAGGGCGGTGTTCGCGCCGGTCACGTAGGCCTGGTGGTGCTTGCTGTGGTGAAGTTCCATGATGGTGCCGCTGATGCTCGGCGCGAGCGCCGAGTAGTCATAGGCGAGAGCGGGCAAAGTGTATTCAGCCATTCATATCTCCTCTGTCGAGTTGGCGCGAAGTACTCCGCCACGAGTGTGTAAGCGACGTTTCAAGTCTACTCAGGTCAGGGTGCCCCGCTGACGAGGGGGCCTCAAACATCGTCGAGGTCAGCCGGAAGGTTCGCATCGGTTCCGGGGATCCCGAGGTCGACGGCCTTTTTGTCCGCCATGGCGAGCAAGCGGCGGATGCGTCCGGCGACGGCGTCCTTCGTCATGGGCGGATCGGCGTGGTGGCCCAGTTCGTCGAGGCTGGAGTCGCGGAACGAGAGGCGCAACTCGCCTGCGTAACGGAGGTGTTCCGGAATATCGCTGCCGAGGATTTCCATCGCGCGCTGCACGCGGGCGCACGCCGCAACGGCGGCCTGCGCGCTGCGGCGGAGGTTGGCGTCGTCGAAATTGACGAGGCGGTTGGCCGTTGCGCGCACCTCACGGCGCTGTCGGAGCGCTTCCCAGTTGAGCACGGTCTCCGCCGCACCCATGTGCACGAGCATGGCGCCGATGGCGTCGCCGTCGCGGATCACGACCCGGTGCACGCCCCGCACCTCACGGGCCTTGGCGACGACGCCGAGTCGACCGGCCGTACCGACGAGGGCCATCGCGGCCTCGTTGCCCGGGCAGGTCACTTCGAGGGCCGCCGAGCGACCTGGGTCGGTGAGGGAGCCGTTCGCGAGGAACGCACCGCGCCAGACGGCGGCGATCTCTTCCTTGGACCCCGTGGTCAGCCGGTTCGGCAGACCTCGGATGGGGCGTCGCCGGGCGTCGAGCAGGCCGGTCTGTCTGGCCAGGGTTTCTCCCCCATCGAGCACGCGCACCAGGAAGTGGCTGGTGCGGCGCAGGCCGGATGCCGAAATCACGGAGACTTCGCTGCGGACGCCGTAGAGTTCGGCGAGGTCCTTCCGCACCCGGCGGGCGAGGAGTGCGGTGTCGAGCTCGGATTCGATCGCGATCCGGCTGTTGATCATGTGCAGGCCGCCGGAGAATCGCAGGATCGTCGCGAGCTCCGCCGCCCGCACCGTGGTCTTCGACACGTCAACCCGTGCAAGTTCATCTTTGACGTCGGCCGTGAGTGCCAATCGTTTGTCCATTCTGTCGTACTGACCCCAAAATGGGTCGGTCTGTGGTCTGTGTGGCCCGGCGCAGCCCGCGGGGCGGCGCACCGGGCGGGGTCTTACTCCCGGCCGAGGTCGCGATTCTTGAGGCTTATCGCGACTCCGGGCAGATCGCCGATCCGGCGAGCGATTTCGCGGGCCATCGCCACCGAGCGATGCTTGCCGCCCGTACAGCCGATGGCGATGGTGGCGTGGCGTTTGTTCTCGCGCTGGTAGCCCGCCAGCACCGGTGCGAGCGCCAGGGAGTAGTGCTCGATGAAGTCCAGGGCGCCTTCCTGGGCCAGCACGTAGTCCCGCACTTCGGGGTCCTGTCCGGTGTGGGAGCGGAGTTCGGGCACCCAGAACGGATTCGGCAGGAAGCGGACATCGGCGACCATGTCGACATCCGTGGGAAGACCGTACTTGAAGCCGAAACTCATGACCGTGACGTGCACGCCTGCGGCATCTTCGGCCGCGAAGCGTTCGCTGATGGTCGTCGCGAGCTGGTGGATGTTGAGGTCGGACGTGTCGATGACCATGTCGCACGATTCACGGACGGCGCGCAACCGGGTGCGTTCGGCGTCGATGCCATCGAGGATGGTGCCGTCGCCCTGCAGCGGATGCGGACGGCGCACGGACTCGAAACGCCGCACGAGGACGTCGTCCCTGGCCTCGAGAAAGATCACGCGCAACTGGGAGCCGTTGCGGAGGGACTGCACGATCTCCTGGAAGTCCGCGAAGAAGTCACGGCCGCGGATGTCCACGACGGCGGCGATCTTGGGCAGGCTCGTGCCCGCCTTGCCGGCGAGTTCGACGAGCGGGCGCAGCATTTGCGGCGGAAGGTTGTCGACGACGTACCAGCCGAGGTCTTCGAGGGCGTTGGCCACTGTCGAACGCCCGGCCCCGGACATTCCCGTGACGATAAGCATTTCCTGCTTGTCGTTCTCCGTCATCCTGGGGGTGCGCCTTCTGTCGGTGGTGGGCCTGTCAGTCCAGCCTACCGACCGAGATCGGTTTCAGGCGCGAAAGTGCTGGTGGATCGTCGCCGCGAGGCCTGGTCCGATGCCGCGGACCTCCGCGATTGCCTCGATGGGGGCCTCTTTGAGCCGGGCGACGGATCCGAAATGCTGCAACAGCACTTTGACCCGTGCCGGGCCGAGGCCGGCGATCTCGCCGAGGACCGTTGCGATGTCGCGTTTGCGGCGGGCGCGCTGGTGGGTGATCGCGAAGCGGTGGGCCTCGTCCCGGATCCGCTGGATGAGGAAGAGTGCGTCGCTGTTGCGCGGCAGGATGACGGGATAGTCCGAGTCCGGCAGCCAGATCTCCTCGAGGCGCTTGGCGATGCCGCACAGCTGGATGCCGGTGACCCCGGATTCGCGAAGCGCCCTGGCCGCCGCAGCGACCTGCGGCTGGCCGCCGTCGACGATCAGGAGGTTCGGCTGGTACCGGAACTTCTTGCGTCTGGCCGGCGAGTCCGGCGACGCACCCGCGGGATCCGGTGCGGGCTCCGTGCCGGCATCCGTTGCAGGGCCGTCGTCTGGCACGAGGTAGGCGAGGCGCCTGGTCAGGGTGCGGTAGATCGAGTCGGTGTCGTCTGTGGACTCCGGGATGCTGAAGCGCCGGTATTCGTCCGTGCGTGGAAGCCCGTCTTCGAAGACCACCATCGAGGCGACGATGTTCGTGCCGCTCAGGTGCGAGACGTCATAACACTCCATTCGGAGCGGCGCCGAGTCCATACCGAGCGCCTCCTGGATGTCCTCGAGCGCCTTGGAGCGTGCGACGAAGTCGGAGCTGCGGCGGGTCTTGTAGAGCATCAGTGCCTGCCGTGCGTTCTGGGTGGCCGTCGCGAGCAGAGCGGCCTTCTCGCCGCGCTGGGCGGCCACGAGGTGCACCTTGCGCCCGGCGATGCCGCCGAGCCATTCTTCGAGCGCTGCGGAGTCGTCAGGAAGCAACGGGACGACGACCTCCCGCGGCGGCACGGCGTCCCTGGAGTATGCGGTCTGCAGCAGGGAATCGATAAGCTCCCCTGTTGTCAGGTCCAGCTCCTTGTCGACGACCCAGCCGCGGACACCGCGGATCCGGCCGCCGCGCACGATGAACAGCTGCACAGCCGCAGCGAGCTCGTCCTCCTCGACGGCGAACAGGTCGATGTCGACGTTGTCACGCAGCACGACCGCACTCTTCTCGAGCACGTTCGTGAGCGCCTTGACCTGGTCTCGCCGCTTGGCCGCGAGCTCGTACTGCTGGCCGAGGGCAGCGGCCTTCATCTCGTTGGTCAGTCGGTTGATCATGGTGCGGTCCTGGCTCGCCATGAAACTCACGAATTCGTCGACGATGACGCGGTGCTCCTCGATCGAGACCTTCTGGGAGCACGGGCCGAAGCAGCGGCCGATCTGGCCGGCGAAACACGGTTTCCCCGATTGCATGGCGCGTTTGTAGTTGGCGTTGTTGCAGGTGCGGATCGGGAAGGCCTTGAGCATCAGGTCGATCGTCTCGTGAACGGCCCAGACCTTGGGGTACGGGCCGAAATAACGCGCGCCGCGGATGCCGGTGGTGCGGGTGACGAGGGCGCGCGGCGCCTCGTCTGCGAGGGTCACGGCGAGGTATGGGTAGGACTTGTCGTCCTTGAACTGCACGTTGAACGGCGGGTCGAACTCGTTGATCCAGGTCCATTCGAGCTGGAGGGCCTCGACCTCGGTTCCGACTGTGGTCCACTCGACGGACGCGGCCGTCGTGACCATGCGCCGGGTGCGCTCGTGCAGGCTGCTGAGCGGCGCGAAGTAGTTGCTGAGGCGGGCGCGCAGGTTCTTGGCCTTGCCGACGTAGAGCACCCGCCCGGTCTCGTCGCGAAAGCGGTACACGCCAGGGACCGTGGGGATCTCCCCCGCCTTCGGCCGATAGCTCAACGCGTCCGACATGAACTCTCCTGGTACTTCCCCGCGCCGGACAGAAACCGGCCGAACAGAATTTTAGCGCGCCGCCAGGATCTCTTTGAGGAAGGTGCCCGTGTGGCTCTTCTTGACGGTCGCGATGTGCTCCGGTGTTCCGGTCGCGAGCACGCGCCCGCCGCCGGACCCGCCCTCCGGCCCGAGGTCGATCACCCAGTCGGCCGATTTGATCACGTCGAGGTTGTGCTCGATCACGATCACGGTGTTGCCCTTGTCGACGAGACTGTTGAGCACCAGCAGGAGCTTGCGCACGTCTTCGAAGTGCAGCCCGGTCGTGGGTTCGTCGAGCACGTAGACGCTGCGGCCGTTCGAGCGACGCTGGAGTTCGGTGGCGAGCTTGACGCGCTGCGCCTCACCTCCGGAGAGCGTCGTGGCGCTCTGGCCGAGGCGCACATAGCCGAGTCCGACCTCGACGAGGGTCTTCAGGAAGCGGTGGATCGCCGAGATCGGCTCGAAGAATTCCGCAGCCTCGCTGATCGGCATGTCGAGGACCTCGGCGATGTTCTTGCCCTTGTAGTGAACGGTGAGGGTGTCGCGGTTGTACCGCGCTCCCCCGCAGACCTCGCACGCGACATAGACGTCGGGCAGGAAGTTCATCTCGATCTTGATCGTGCCGTCGCCGGAGCAGGCTTCGCAGCGGCCGCCCTTGACGTTGAAGCTGAACCGGCCGGGCAGGTAGCCCCGCGCCTTCGCCTCGATCGTCTCCGAGAAGAGGGTGCGGATCTTGTCGAACACGCCCGTGTACGTCGCCGGGTTGGACCGAGGGGTGCGGCCGATCGGGGCCTGGTCGACGTGGATGACCTTGTCCAGCTGCTCGAGCCCGGTGACCCTGGTGTGCTTGCCGGGGAGCTTGCGGGCGCCGTTCAGCCGGTTGGCGAGCACCCGGTAGAGGATGTCGTTGACGAGGGAGGACTTTCCGGAGCCGCTCACGCCGGTGACGGCGGTGAAGGTGCCGAGCGGGAACGTCACGGAGACCTTCTTGAGGTTGTTCGCCTCCGCCCCGATCACGTTGATCTGGCGGTCAGGGTCGATCGGCCTGCGCGTCTCAGGCGTCTCTATCGACTTGCGGCCGGCGAGGTAGTCTCCCGTGAGCGACTCCCGGTTCTCCAGGAGGCTCGCGTAGGAGCCGGAGTGCACGACGTGGCCGCCGTTCACGCCGGCGCCGGGACCGATGTCGACGATCCAGTCGGCCATCTTGATGGTGTCCTCGTCGTGTTCGACGACGATGAGGGTGTTTCCGAGGTCGCGGAGGGCGACGAGGGTCTCGATGAGTCGCCGGTTGTCCCGCTGGTGCAGGCCGATGCTCGGCTCGTCGAGCACGTAGAGCACCCCGGTCAACCCGGAGCCGATCTGCGTGGCCAGACGGATGCGCTGGGCCTCTCCGCCGGAGAGGCTCGCGGCTGCGCGGGCCAGGTTCAGGTAGTTGAGGCCGACCCGGATCAGGAAGTCCAGCCGCGCCTTGATCTCGCGGAGGACCTGGGCCGCGATCATGGCCTCACGGTCGGTCAGTTCGAGCAGGTCCATGAACGACCGGGCGTCCGCGAGGCTCAGGTTGCAGACATCCGCGATGCTGGAGCCGTGGATCAGCACGGCGAGGACCTCGGGCTTGAGCCGGGTGCCCGAGCAGACCGGGCAGTCGATCTCGCGGAGGTACTCGCCCCAGCGGGCCCGCTGGGTGTCGGACTCCGCCTGCAGGTACTGGCGTTCGATGTACGGCACGACGCCTTCGAAGCCGGAGGTGTAGCTCATCTCACGGCCGTAGCGGTTCTTCCACTTCACGCGGACCTCGAAGTTGTCGCCGCGGAGCACGGCATTCTGCACGTCGGGCGTGAGTTCGCCCCAGGGGGTGTCGAGTGAGAAGTCGAGGTCGTGCGCGAGGCCGTCGAGCAGCTTCTCGTAGTACTGGAAGAGTCCCTTGCCCTGGGTGGTCCAGGGCAGCACGACGCCCTCCGCGATGCTGAGGTCAGGGTCGCCGAGAAGGAGATCCTGGTCGACGGACATTCGCGTGCCGAGGCCGGAGCACTCGGGGCAGGCGCCGAAGGGCGCGTTGAAGGAGAAGGTGCGCGGTTCGATCTCGGTGAGCTGCACGGGGTGGTTGTTCGGGCAGGAGAGCTTCTCGGAGTAGCTCTGCCACGCCGCGTCACCCTCCCCGTCGACGTAGTTGATCTGGACGATGCCGTCGGTGAGTTTGAGCGCGGTCTCGAGGGAGTCGGTCAGGCGGCTGAGGAGTTCCGGCGCCGCGACGAGGCGGTCGACGACCACGGAGATGTCGTGCTTGAGCTGCTTCTTGAGCGTCGGCGGTTCGCTGAGCTGGATCTGGGTGCCGTCGACCATGGCGCGGGAGTAGCCGCCGGCGGCGAGCTCCTTGAACAGGTCGACGAACTCGCCCTTCTTCTGGGAGACGACCGGGCTCAGGATCTGGTACCGGGTGCCCTGCGGAAGTTCCATGAGCTGGTCGGCGATCTGCTGAACGGTCTGGGCCTGGATGACCTCGCCGCAGACGGCGCAGTGCGGCACTCCGATGCGCGCCCAGAGCAGGCGCATGTAGTCGTAGACCTCGGTGATCGTGCCGACCGTCGACCGCGGGTTGCGGTTGGTCGACTTCTGGTCGATCGAGACGGCGGGGCTGAGCCCCTCAATGAAGTCGACGTCCGGCCGGTCGACCTGGCCGAGGAACTGGCGTGCGTACGCGGAGAGCGACTCGACGTAGCGGCGTTGCCCCTCCGCGAAGATGGTGTCGAACGCGAGTGAGGACTTGCCCGAACCGGACAGTCCCGTGAAGACGACCAGGGAATCCCTGGGGATCTCCAAATCGACGTTGTGCAGGTTGTGCACACGCGCACCGCGGACACTGAGCTTGGACCCGGACGTTACCTTGGAAATTGACACCGTTCGAGTCTATTGAGTGCCACCGACACTCCTGCGCCCCGGACGCACGCCCTGAGCGAACAAACGTTCGAATTCCGACCGCGACGTTGGGCGGTTGTTGATCAGATGTGCCCGGCCTTCTCCATCTGGCGGAGTTCGCGTTTGAGTTCGGAGACCTCGTCCCGGAGCCGGGCAGCGAGTTCGAACTTGAGCTCGCCCGCGGCCTCGAGCATCTGGCCACTGAGGTCGGCGATGATCGACTCGAGGTCGTTGGCTCCGTTCGCGGCGATGCCGGTGCGGAGCGGGGTCGCCGCGACCTTGCGCCGGGCGTCGCGACCGGCGAGGAGCTCGGCGGTGTCGGCCTCTTCCCGTGCGAGGATGTCGGTGATGTCGGCGATCCGTTTGCGGAGCGGAGTGGGGTCGATGCCGTGCAGGGTGTTGTAGGCGACCTGCTTTTCGCGGCGGCGGTCGGTCTCGTCGATCGCGCGTTCCATCGAGGCGGTCAGCCGGTCGGCGTACATGTGCACCTCGCCGGAGACGTTCCGGGCGGCCCGGCCGATCGTCTGGATGAGGGAGGTTGCGGAGCGCAGGAACCCTTCCTTGTCGGCGTCGAGGATTGCGACGAGCGACACCTCGGGCAGGTCGAGGCCCTCCCGGAGGAGATTGATGCCGACGAGGACGTCGTACACGCCCGCGCGGAGCTCGGTGAGGAGCTCGACCCGGCGCAGGGTGTCGACGTCGGAGTGCAGGTAGCGCACCCGGACGCCGGCCTCGGTGAGGAAGTCCGTGAGTTCCTCGGCCATCTTCTTGGTGAGGGTCGTGACGAGTACCCGCTCGTTGAGTGCGACGCGCTTGTGGATCTCCTCGAGGAGGTCGTCGATCTGTCCCTTGGACGGCTTGACGATGATCTGCGGGTCGATGAGCCCGGTCGGGCGGATGATCTGTTCGACGATGCCGTCTGCGATGCCCATCTCGTATTTCCCGGGCGTGGCGGACAGGTACACGGTCTGGCCGACCCTGTCCTTGAATTCGTTGAACTTGAGCGGCCGGTTGTCGAGGGCGCTCGGGAGCCGGAAGCCATGCTCGACGAGCGTGCGTTTGCGGGACGAGTCCCCCTCGTACATCGCCCCGATCTGCGGGACGGTGACATGGGATTCGTCGATGACCATCAGGAAGTCGTCGGGGAAGTAGTCGAGGAGACAGTGCGGCGCCTCCCCCGGTGACCGCTGGTCGATGTGCCGGGAGTAGTTCTCGATGCCGGAGCAGAAGCCGATCTGTTCCATCATCTCGAGGTCGAAGGTCGTGCGCATCCGAAGTCGCTGCGCCTCGAGCAGTTTGCCTTCCCGTTCGAGCTGGCCGAGCCGTTCGGCGAGTTCTTCCTGGATGGTGACGATGGCCCGCTGCATGGTCTCGGTGCTCGCGACGTAGTGCGAGCCGGGGAAAACGGACACGGATTCGAGCTTGCGGACGATGTCACCGGTGAGCGGGTGCAGGCTGTAGAGCGCCTCGATCTCATCGCCGAACATCTCGATCCGGATCGCGAGTTCCTCGTACATCGGGATGATCTCGATGGTGTCGCCGCGCACCCGGAAGTGGCCTCTGGAAAAGTCGACGTCGTTGCGCTGGTACTGCATCGCAACGAACTTGCGGATCAGCCAGTCACGGTCGACCTTCTGGCCCACCTGGAGGGCGATCATGGCCTCCATGTATCCCTCGGGTGTGCCGAGGCCGTAGATGCAGGACACGGTGGAGACGACGACGACGTCGCGGCGGCTCAGGAGCGAGTTCGTGGTGGAGTGCCTGAGCCGCTCGACCTCGGCGTTGATCGAGGAGTCCTTCTCGATGAAGGTGTCCGTCTGCGGGACGTACGCCTCCGGCTGGTAGTAGTCGTAGTACGACACGAAGTACTCGATGGCGTTGTTCGGCATCAGCTCGCGGAACTCGTTCACGAGCTGGGCTGCGAGGGTCTTGTTGTGCGCGAGCACGAGCGTCGGGCGCTGCACCTGTTCGATCAGCCAGGCGGTCGTCGCGGACTTGCCGGTTCCGGTGGCTCCGAGGAGCACGATGTCGGTTTCACCGGCGTTGATGCGTTCGGCGAGTTCTTTGATCGCGGTCGGCTGGTCGCCGCTCGGCGTGTATTCGCTCACGACCTCAAAGGGATGTACGGATCGCGTGGGTTCCATCCCTCCAGTCTAGATTCGACCACCGACACTCTCGGTGCCGGCTGAGTTTCCGGCGCTCCGCACGCGTTCCCAGAGCGCGTCGACCTGTCGCAGGGTGTGTTCCAGGGTGCCATCGGTGTCGATCACGACGTCGGCGATCGCAAGCCGTTCGGCATCATCGGCCTGGGCGCGGATGCGCATGGCCGCGTCCTCCTGGCTCATCCGGCGCAGGTCGACCATCCGTTGCATCCGGGTCTCCGGAGTCGCCTGGGTGACGACGACGAGGTCGAACGGATGCTCGACGGCCGCCTCGACCAGAAGGGGTACGTCGTAGACGACCACCGCCGAGGGATTCGCGAGCCCGGCTGCACGAATGCGTGCGTTCGTGAGCGACCGCACTGCGGGGTGCACGATCGCGTTGAGCCTCGCCAGGGCCGCCGGGTCGCCGAAGACGATCGCGCCGAGTCTGGGCCGGTCCAGCGCACCGTCCGGTCCGACGAGAGCGGTGCCGAACTCCGCCGCGATCGCCGCCAGGACGGGGCTGCACGGTTCGACGACCTCGCGGGCGAGGCGATCCGCATCGATGACGACGGCCCCGTGTTCCGTGAGGGCGCTCGCAACGGTGCTCTTGCCGGATGCGATCCCGCCGGTCAGTCCAATGAGGTACACCCCGGCAATGCTACCGATGTGGCCAGGGCGCAGAAAACCGGCCGGGCCCCGAAGGGTCCGGCCGGTTCTGGTGTTGCGGTGGAGCTGCGTGCTAGTTGTTGCTGCTGAGCTTCTCGCGCAGTGCGGCGAGTGCCTCGTCGTCAGCAAGCGTTCCGGCTCCGGCCGTCTCGCTCGAGAACGAGTTGCCAGCTGCGGAGGGAACGTCGCCGACGGCGATGATCTCGTCGTTCGCGGACGCGACCTGCTTCTTGTGGGCTTCCCAGCGAGCCTGGGCTGCAGCGTAGTCCTGCTCCCACTTCTCGCGCTGGTTTTCGAAGCCTTCGCGCCACTCGTTGGTCTCCGGGTCGAAGCCCTCGGGGTACTTGTAGTTGCCCTGGTCGTCGTACTCGGTGAGCATTCCGTAGAGCGCCGGGTCGAACTCGGTGCCCTCGGGGTCGACACCCTCGTTGGCCTGCTTGAGGCTCAGCGAGATGCGGCGACGCTCGAGGTCGATGTCGATGACCTTGACGAAGACCTCGTCGCCGACCGAAACGACCTGCTCGGCGAGCTCGACGTGCTTGCCGGAGAGTTCGCTGATGTGGACCAGGCCCTCGATGCCCTCTGCAACGCGAACGAACGCGCCGAAGGGGACGAGCTTGGTGACCTTGCCCGGTGCAACCTGGCCGATGGCGTGGGTGCGGGCGAAGACCTGCCACGGGTCTTCCTGGGTGGCCTTGAGCGACAGCGACACGCGCTCGCGCTCGAGGTCGACCTCGAGGATCTCGACGGTGACTTCCTGGCCAACCTCGACGACCTCGCTGGCGTGCTCGATGTGCTTCCAGCTGAGTTCGGAGACGTGAACCAGGCCGTCAACGCCACCGAGGTCGACGAACGCACCGAAGTTGACGATCGAGGAGACGACGCCCTTGCGGACCTGTCCCTTCTGGAGGTTGTTGAGGAACGTGGTGCGGCTCTCGGACTGCGTCTGCTCGAGCAGGGCACGACGGGACAGCACAACGTTGTTGCGGTTCTTGTCGAGCTCGAGGATCTTCGCTTCGATCTCCTGGCCCAGGTACGGGGTCAGGTCGCGAACGCGGCGAAGCTCGATGAGCGAGGCCGGCAGGAAGCCACGGAGGCCGATGTCGACGATGAGCCCGCCCTTGACGACCTCGATGACCGAACCGGTGACAACGCCATCGGATTCCTTGATCTTCTCGACGTCGCCCCACGCACGTTCGTACTGGGCGCGCTTCTTCGAGAGGATGAGGCGGCCTTCTTTGTCTTCCTTCTGGAGAACAAGGGCCTCGACCAGGTCGCCGACCTTGACAACCTCGGAAGGGTCAACGTCGTGCTTGATGGAAAGTTCGCGGGAGGGAATGACGCCCTCGGTCTTGTAACCCACGTCGAGGAGGACCTCGTCGCGGTCGATCTTCACAACGGTGCCCTCGATGAGGTCTCCGTCGTTGAAGAATTTCAGAGTCTTTTCGACCGCGGCAAGAAAGTCTTCAGCAGATCCAATGTCGTTGATGGCGACCTGCTTAGGTGCCCTATCGGTCGTTGCGATTGTCATGTAGTAGTTGCTCCAGGATGGACATAAGTCGGGCCATACGCGAACGGGTGGGGATTGTGGACTCCGCGCATGGCAGCGGATAGTTCGTCACAAACGTGACAGTCAAGCTTAGCTGTTTGCAGGGGCCACCGGCAACATCCGCTTGTCACGTCGTGTACGCGGAGAGACGTCAGGACAGCAGCGCCGCGCGGAGGGTGTCGAGGCCGACGCCGCCGAGGTCGAGGGCTCGCCTGTGGAAGTCCTTGATCGAGAACGCCGCACCCTCCCTGGCCGTGCTGGCGTCGCGGAGTTCCTCCCAGATGCGCTGGCCGATCTTGTACGAGGGCGCCTGTCCCGGCCAGCCGAGGTACCGGTTGACTTCGAACTGCACCGTGCTCTCGTCGACGTTGGCATTGCGGCGGAAGAAGTCGAAGGCGTGCTCGGCCGTCCAGACGCCGCTTCCATCCGGCAGGGTCTTGCCGAGGTGCACGCCGATGTCGATCACGACGCGGGCGGCGCGCATCCGCTGGCCGTCGAGCATGCCGAGACGGTCGGCCGGGTCGTCGAGGTAGCCGAGCTCGCTCATCAGGCGTTCGGCGTAGAGCGCCCAGCCCTCTGCGTGCCCTGACGTGCCCGCGAGCTGGCGACGCCAGGTGTTCAGGATGCCGCGGTTATGCACCGCCTGTCCGATCTGCAGGTGGTGGCCAGGAACACCCTCGTGATAGACGGTCGACAGTTCGCGCCAGGTGGAGAACTCGGTGACGCCTGCCGGAACCGACCACCACATCCGGCCCGGCCTGGAGAAGTCGTCGCTCGGCCCGGTGTAGTACACGCCGCCGTCCTGCGTCGGGGCGATCAGGCACTCGAGCGCGCGGATCTCCTGGGGGATGTCGAAGTGACTCACCGACAGTTCGGCGACGGCGCGGTCGCTCGTCTCCTGCATCCAGCGTTGCAAGGCCGCCGTGCCGTGCAGGGTGCGGCTCTGGTCGGCGTCGAGGTGGGCGATGGCCTCCTGCACGCTCGCTCCCGGGAGAATCTGCCTGGCGATGCCCTCCTGCTCCGCGACCATCCTGGCGAGTTCCTCGATCCCCCACTCGTAGGTTTCGTCGAGATCGACAGCGGCCCCGAGGAACCGGCGGGACTGGAGCGCATAGATCTCCCGGCCGACCGCATCCGCCTCTGGCGCGGACCGTTCGAGCTCGTCGCCGAGGAATGCGGCCAGCGCGGAGTATGCGGCGGCGGCGGCGCGGGCGCCGGACCCGAGGTCGGTCGCGAGACTCGCGGGCAGGCTGCCCGTCACGGGACTCGCCTCCGCGGCGAGCGTGGCGAAGAAGCCCGTCTTCGCCGCGTGCCGGCGTGCCTGAACTGCGACCTCGCGCACCTGGCGCTTCGCGGGCATGATGCCTTCGCGGATGCCGAGGCGCAGGGTCTCGATGTAACCCGCGACGGCCTCGGGCACGGCGCCGAGCCGCGTGGAGATGGTGCGCCAGTCCTCGACGGTTTCCGTCGGCATCAGGTCGAAGGCCGCGCGGATGTCCTGCGCGGGCGAGGCGAGATTGTTCAGGTCCCGAAGCGGCAGGCCCGCATCGGCGCTCTCGACGCTGAGGGCGAGTTCGCTGCGCAGATCCGTGCGGGTGACCTCGTCGACCGCGTCGACGACGACAGCGGCATCGAGGCGCCTGATCGTTGCGAGAGACGCGAGGCGATGCCGTTCCAGGCCCGCCGGGGAGTAGTCGCCATACCGGTCGGCGCCCACGCTGCGGCCGATGTAGGTGCCGATCGTGGGATCGAGGTCGACGAGGGTGTCGACCCAGTCTTCCGCGATCGCATCAATCGCTGTGGGCGTACGCACGGTGTCTTGGCTCATGGACCGAGCCTAGATCACCGTACCGGCAGCGACACAGGGAGCGAGCCGGGACCTCAGTGCGCCGCGGCGTCCCAGTTCGCACCCCTGCCGACCTGCACGTCCAGGGGCACGAGCAGCGCAGCGGCGGTCTCCATCCGGTGCGTGACGACGGTGCGGAGAGCGTCCCACTCGCCGGGCGCGACCTCGAAGATCAATTCGTCGTGCACCTGGAGCATCATCCGGGACTCGAGGCCTTCCTCGAGCATGTCCTCCGCGATGTTGTTCATTGCGATCTTCATGATGTCGGCGGCCGAGCCCTGGATCGGGGCGTTGAGCGCAGCCCGCTCCGCGTTCTCCCTGAGCACGCGGTTGGAACTGTGCAGTTCGGGGAACGGGCGGCGGCGCCCGAAGATCGTCGCCGTGTACCCGTCGACCTTGGCCTGTTCGACGACGTGCCGCAGGTAGTCGCGCACGGCGCCGAACCGGGCGAAGTAGTCCGTGATGAGCTGGCGTGCTTCCTTCTGGTCGATCCGGAGCTGCTTGGAGAGGCCGAAGGCACTCAGCCCGTACGCGAGTCCGTAGGACATGGCCTTGACCTTGCTGCGCATCTCGTTCGTGACCTCCTCCGGCGTGACCCCGAAGACGGATGCGCCGACGAAGCGGTGCAGGTCTTCTCCGGCGTTGAAGGCCTCGATCAGCCCGGCGTCTTCGGAGAGGTGCGCCATGATGCGCATCTCGATCTGGGAGTAGTCGGCCGTCAGCAGGCACTCGGCGTCCGGGCCGGAGTGGAAGGCTGCCCGGATCCGCCGGCCTTCCTCTGTGCGCACGGGGATGTTCTGAAGGTTCGGATCGGCCGAGGAGATCCGGCCTGTGGCAGTGCCGATCTGCACGTAATTGGTGTGGATGCGCCCGGTCGCGTCGATCGCCTTGTCAAGGGTCTCGACGATCTGGCGGAGCTTGGTCGCGTCCCTGTGCTGCAGGAGGAGACCGAGGAAGGGATGCGGGTTGCTCGCCTGGAGATCGGCGAGGGCGCCGGCATCCGTCGTGTATCCGGTCTTGTTCGCGCGGGTCTTCGGCATGCCCAGTTGCTCGAACAGGACCTCCTGGAGTTGCTTGGGCGAGCCGAGGTTGACCTCGCGGCCGATCTCGGCGAACGCGCCCGCCGCGTACTCCGCCGCCCGCTCGCCGAGCTGGGCCGACAGGACGGACAGCTCCTCGTGTGACACGGCGACGCCGGTGAGTTCCATGTCGACGAGGGTCAGCAGGGTCGGCATTTCGATGTCGGTGAGCACAGACTGGGAACCCGGATCGAGCAAGGCCCCGAGCGCGGCCGAGAGCCGGTAGGCGTACCAGGCCTCGGTGGGCACGCCGCCAGACTCCGACTCGTCCGGCACCAGCTGGTTGGGGTCTGCGACAGGGAGCGTCTCGTCGAGGTAGCGGGTGACGAGGTCGGCGAGGGTCTTGTCCGGCCCGCCCGGGCGCAGCAGCCAGGCAGCTACGAGGGTGTCGGTGACGAGCCCACCGAAGCCGAGGCCACTGCGGCGCAGGGCCTTGAGCTGGTGCTTGGCGTCGTGCATGATCTTGGGCGCGTCGCTCGCGAGCCAGTCCTCGAAGGGCAGGTAGTCCGTGCGTCCCGGCTGCCACGGAAGGTTCACGGACTCCTCGAGCCCGGACACACCGAAACCGATCGCCTTGCCGTCCTGCACCTCGACCTGGAGGCCGAGTCCGCCCGGGTTGGCCGCTACGACCCGGGTGAGCCAGGCATCCAGCTCCTCGTCGAGAAGGTCCTTGGCGACCGGCGCGGAGGGCGCATCGTCACGCTCGACCGGCACGACGGTCGCGCCAGACTCGTCCGCGCCGCCCTCGAGCTTGATCACGCGTTCGAGCAGGTTCTTGAACTCGAGGCGACCGAAGACCTCGCGCACGGCGGCTTCGTTGATCGGGGCGCGGACGAGGTCTGGCAGTTCGACGGGGAGGTCGAGGTCGGTCACGAGCCGGTTGAGGCGGCGATTGCGGATCGCGTTCTCCTTCTGCTCGCGCAGGTTGTTTCCGACGACACCCTTGATCTCGTCCGCGTGTTCGAGGATGCCGGCAAGGCTGCCGTAGAGGCCGAGCCACTTGACGGCGGTCTTCTCGCCGACCTTGCTGATGCCGATCAGGTTGTCGCTCGTCTCGCCGACGAGGGCCGCGACATCGGGATACTGGGCCGGATCGATGCCGTACTTCTCGCGCACACGTGCCGGGTCGTACCGGGTGAGCGCCGAGACGCCCTGGCTCGCCGGGTAGAGCAGGGTCACGTTGTCGTTGACGAGCTGGATCGAATCCCGGTCGCCGGAGACGACGAAGACGTGGTACCCCTCCGCGGTTCCGCGGACGGACAGGGTCGCGAGGATGTCGTCCGCCTCGAAGTCTTCCTTCGTGATGGTCGTGATGTTCATGGCCGCGAGGGCCTCCTGCAGGAGCGGCACCTGACCTTTGAATTCCGGAGGGGTACTCGCCCGGGTTCCCTTGTATTCGGGGTATTCGCGGGTGCGGAAAGAGGCGCGCGAGATATCGAAAGCGACGGCGATGTGCGAGGGGTTCTCGGTGCGCAGCAGGCTCAGCAGCATCGAGATGAACCCGTGAATGCCGTTGGTGTGCTGGCCGTCCCGGGTCTGGAAACTGTCGACCGGGAGCGCATGGAACGCCCGGTAGGCCAGTGAATGGCCGTCGATGATCATCAGGGTAGGCTTTTCGGAATCCGACACACAGACAGCCTACAAGCGTCGTCCGACGGCGCAGGGCCCTATCCAAGGTGACCATGACCCAGAAGACCGAAGACGCCCTCAGCTGGGTGCAGCAGCGCGGCGGCGGGGCCCTCGCCGACAAGATGGGCATCGAATTCCTCGAGTTCAGCCTCGAGCGGGCGGTGGCACGGATGCCGGTGTTCGGCAATACCCAGCCGGCCATGCTCCTGCACGGGGGCGCCTTCGTGGTGCTCGGCGAGAGCCTCGGATCGATGTCCGCGAACCTGCACGCGGGACCGGGCAAGCTCGCCGTCGGCATCGAGATCAACGCGACGCACACCCGCTCGGCGACGAGCGGCTGGGTCACCGGCGTCTGCACGCCGATCCACCTCGGGCGCACCCTGACGACCCACTCGATCGAGATCGACGACGATCAAGGCAGGCGCTGCTCGACGATCCGGATCACGAACCTGATCACTGACCGCCCCGGCATCGCCTGATCTGTCACGCCCGCCGTGCACACACGACAAAGGCGGGCCCGGTCGCCATTGACCGGACCCGCCTTTCGTGTGTGCAGTGGTGCTACTTCTTTGCGGAGAGCTGCTCGATGATCGCCTGGGCGACATCGTGCATGGTGAGGCGGCGGTCCATCGACGCCTTCTGGATCCAGCGGAACGACTCCGGTTCGGTGAGGCCCATCTTCTCGTTGAGCAGGCCCTTGGCCCGGTCGACGAGCTTGCGGGTCTCGAAGCGCTCGACGAGGTCGGCGACCTCGGCTTCGAGGGTGATGATCTGGCTGTAACGGGACAACGCGATCTCGATCGCGGGCAGCAGGTCGTTCGGGGTGAACGGCTTGACGACGTATGCGAGTGCGCCGGCTTCCGTCGCCCGCTCGACCAGTTCCTTCTGGCTGAACGCGGTGAGGAGCACAACCGGGGCGATGTGCGCCTTGGTGATCCGCTCCGCGGCCGAGATGCCGTCGAGGTGCGGCATCTTGACGTCCATGATCACCAGGTCGGGTCGCAGCTCGGTCGCCAGGGCCACAGCGGTTTCGCCGTCGCCGGCCTCGCCGACGACCTCGAATCCGGCGTCACGAAGGATTTCGACGATGTCGAGACGAATGAGGGACTCATCCTCGGCCACGACAACACGGCGAGGAGGTACTGGGGTTGAATCTTGGTCGGTCACGGGTCAAAGCCTACGGTATTCTGAACCAGGTGTTGTGAGCCGGTGTGGCGGAATGGCAGACGCGGAGCACTCAAAATGCTTTGTTCGAGAGGACGTGTGGGTTCGAGTCCCACCACCGGTACCAACACAGGTCAGTCATGATGCGGAACTCGGGCGAATCAGGCGCCGGTGGCCCACACGTGAAGCTCCGATTGTGTGATCGAGGCGGTCTGCGACGGCGTCCAGGTCGTCGTCGTCCAAGAGGT
The DNA here is from genome assembly GCF_035018685.1 of Cryobacterium sp. RTC2.1. Lineage (NCBI taxonomy): Bacteria > Bacillati > Actinomycetota > Actinomycetes > Micrococcales > Microbacteriaceae > Cryobacterium > Cryobacterium sp. RTC2.1. The sequence continues at coordinate 44,813 of NZ_JASJXJ010000002.1, read as the reverse complement.
CTTCTGCATCAGCCAGATGGCGACTAGTCCCGTTTCGCCAGTCTTGCCGAGGTATCGTGTGCGCATGGCTGACCGCATCGGAACTCTCGTCATATTCGGAGCGGGCGGGGATCTCTCAAGGAGGTTGCTTCTTCCGGGCCTGGGCCAGTTGCTCAGTAGCTCCCGGGGCTACGATCTTCGCCTGATCGGTGTGGGATCCGATCCCATGACGAGTGCGCAGTGGCGTTCCCGTGTCGTCGAGTCCTTCGCCGCAGGGGGATCCGAGAGCGCCCGGTCTGCCAGGGTGGCGAACAACTCGATATACCTCCAGGCCGACGTGACGAAACCAGCTGACCTCGCTCGCGTGCTTGCTGCCGCAACGGGCACACCGGCGCTCTACTTCGCTCTGCCGCCGAACGTGACGATTCTCTCGATCGCTGCACTGGGGAAGGTCAGGCTGCCTAAGAACACCGTTCTCGGGATGGAGAAACCGTTCGGCACCGACTTGCGCAGCGCCCAGGCGCTCAATAGGCAGCTCGTGAGGCTTCTGCCAGAGAACCACATCCACCCGGTGGACCACTTTCTGGGAAAGTCCACGGTGCTCAACCTGCTCGGCCTCCGTTTCACCAACCGCTTGTTCGAGCAGGTCTGGAGCGCAGAGCACATCGAGCGAGTGGATATCGTCTTCGACGAGACCCTTGGCCTCGAGGGTCGCGCCGGGTATTACGACAAGGCGGGCGCCCTCGTTGACATGATCCAGAGCCACCTGCTTCTCGTGATGGCGCTCACTGCGATGGAGCCCCCGTCGAGTCTGGACGCCGACGATCTGCGCGGATCAATGGCCCAGGTACTCCGCGCCACCCGCGCGTGGAAGGGCGACCCGGTAGCCAGCAGCCGCCGTGCCCGATACACCGCCGGCACAATTGACGGGCGAAGACTTCCCGCTTACGTGAAAGAGACCGGCGTGACTCCCGAACTCGACACCGAAACACTCGCGGAAGTGACCGTCGGGATCGAGAACTGGCGTTGGGCCGGCGTTCCATTCCGACTTCGGTCGGGAAAAGCCATGGCCGACCGCCGCCAACAGATCGTCGTAACTTTCAAGGACGTACCGCACCGGCCCTACGGCTTCACCGGCAACCCCGGTCCCGCGCGGCTCACTATCTCGCTCACCCCGGACAGTATCGATCTCGACCTCAACATCAACGGCGAAGATGATCCTTTCGCTCTCGACCGGGTCAATCTTCAGGTGCAATTCGCCCAGGGAGAACTAGGCCCGTACGGCGAAGTACTGCACGGAATCCTCTCCGACGACCCCACCCTTTCGGTGCGTGCAGACGCGGTGGAAGAGTGCTGGCGCATTGTCACTCCGATCCTCTCCGCCTGGCGCAAAAGCTCCGTACCTCTCGACAACTATCGAGCCGGCTCCGCGGGGCCAACCACCTGGCGCTAGAAGAACTCCTCCCGTGGTCGGCCTCGTCCGGGGTTCCCAATCCGAACCGCACGGGGGATGATCGAGCCAACACCTCGAGCGCGAACACTCACCGTTTGACATTGTCGCGGAGGAAGAAGGCACCGATGGGGGTCGCCACACCAGGAGACCAGCTGCCAGCGCGCCTGGGACCGCGTAACGATCCGCCGGTGCGGCTGCCCGCTCGGCGGCCGTTGCCGGTCTACGCGTTCGATCCGATGTCAACTCGACTGAGCGGCCGATTTTTGACGGTCGATGTTCCGTTCGAGCGCGATTTGGAGCCGGGACCATCGGGCCGGCTGGTGCAGGTCGTCGACTACGACGCGGCTCGCGATGTCTGGTATCGGCCGGTCGATCTGAATGATCCGGCGATCCTGGCCCAGGGCGGGCTTCGTCCGTCCGAAAGCGATCCGCGCACCCACCAGCAGGTTGTCTACGCCGTCGCGATGAGCGTGATCGAACGGTTCGAACGTTTCGGTGGGCAGCGTTTCCGCTGGCGGGGCGGGCGGGAGTTGCGGATCGTGCCGCACGCGTTTGAAGGCCGCAATGCGTTCTTTGATCCAACGCGGCGTGCGGTGCTCTTCGGCTACTACAAGGCCGACGAACGCGATCCGGGATCGAATCTGCCCGGCCAGGTGATGTTCACGTGCTTGAGCGTCGATGTTGTGGCGCACGAAGTGACGCATGCGATCGTCCATCGCATCCGCAAGTACTTCTCGGAGGCATCGAATCCGGATGTGTTCGCGTGGCACGAGGCATTCGCCGACCTGGTGGCGCTGTTTCACCACTTTCTCTTCCCGGACGTGGTGGCTGAGGCGGTGGCCAACTCGAGCACAGACCTTCGGGAAGGGTCGGCATTGCTCGACCTGGCGCTCGAATTCGGGGAGTCGACAGGCCGCGGTGCGGCGCTGCGGTCGGCCATCGGGTCGCCGCGCACGCCGGACGCGTTCCTGGCGGCGACCGAGCCGCACGCGCGGGGGGCGTGCTTCGTGGCGGCGGTCTTCGACGCCTACCTCGACACCTATTTGAAACAGATCAACGATCTGCGCCGGCTGGCAACCGGCGGAACCGGAGTCCTCCCACCAGGGGCCTTGCCAACCGACCTGGTGAAACGGGTGACGGTCGAGGCGATCCGGAACGCAGACCGTATCCTCGGGATGGTCGTGCGGGCTTTCCAATACCTGCCGGTGGTCGACGTGACGTTCGGGGACGTGGTCCGCGGTATCGTGACGGCCGACCGGGCGCTCTACCCGGATGATGCGATGCGTTTGAGGACGAACCTCGTGGAAGCTCTGCGGCGGCGCGGGATTTATCCGCCGTCGGTGTCCTCGCTGACAGAAGAAGCATTGACCTGGCCGGGGCCGGCGGATCCGGCACTCAGCCTGACCCGCGGGGCACACAGTGTCGACTTGGCGCCCCTCATCCTGGAGGCGACGCAGAACCTCGACTTGGGCGGCGAGGCGTCGACGACCATCACCGGAGCGGACGCGGACCCGGAGATCGAGGGGCCGGACAAGTCGGATGCACGGCCACGGGTATCCACTCGTGCGCGACCCGCGGTTCCGGCGGTTCCGGCGGTTCCGGCGGTTCCGGCGGCACAGTCGGGAGCCCTGAAACCGGCGTCGGCGACGACAGCGAATTCCGCGACGGTCGTGGCGCTCATCGAGTGGGGCAGGTATCACGCGTACGAACTCGGCCTGGATCCGGACCTCCCTCTGGAATTGGTGGGCGTGCACGCGGTGTTCGTGCAAGCATCCGACCTGCAGCCCCGGCCGATCGTGGTGGCGCAGTTCGCGCAACGCCATCAGGAGCTCGAAGACCAGTCCCTGCCCGCGGGTAAACGCATGGCGATCCGAGCGGGAACGACGGTCATCGCCCGCGTCGACGGGCAAGTCGTGCACGTGGTGGCCAAGCCACTTCCCTTGTCGAACCCCGATGCGTTGACGAAGCCGGAGACATTCACCGGGAAACCGGACGCGGTGCGAGCGTTCGCGGAATCGAGTGCTGCGATCGGTGCGAAGCGGGCGAAAGCGCTGCAGACGTGGAGCGACCACGTGACGTCGGCGGATGCGCTCGCGGCCTGGACCGACCAGCCCTCGCTGCTTCGCATGACGTTCGCGTCTCTCCACGCCGCAGAGGAGGTCCCGATGCCGAAAGTCGTGCCCCATGCCTGACCAGACGACCGTTGCCGTGCGGATGTACAACGTTGGCTTTGGTGACTGCTTCCTGGTCACGATCACACGAGGTCTACAGGTGTGGCGGATGCTCGTCGATTGCGGTGTGCACAGTCAGGGCCGCGCGACGATCAACGGTGTCACCCGGGACATTTCCGATGTGGTCCACACGGTCATCGCGGACCTCACAGCGGTTGCCGCTGCCGGCTCTCCCCCGCACCTCGACGTTGTCGTCGCCACCCACCACCACCAGGACCACATCAGCGGCTTCGCGGTCGACGAGTGGACCAGCGTCGATGTCGGCCAGGTGCTGGTCCCGTTCGTGGAGGACACGAGCGATCCGGCTGCCCAGGCGCTGCGCAATTCACTCGTGTCCACAGCGACCCAGATCCACGGTTTCATCGAGGCGAAGGCCCAGACGAACTCAGGGGATCTGCCGGCTCCGCTAGCATTGGCCAGCGCCCTGGCAGCCAACTCGATGGGCAACGCGAAAGCAACCGACCGGCTGCTCAGCCGCAACGGCACCCAGTTCAAGAACACGCCGCCGGTCATGTTCGTTCCCAGCCGGGACCCCGCGAAGAACGTGATCGCCGTGCCCATCGAGGGGGTGAGCATCCACCTGCTCGGCCCGTCGCGCGATCCGAAGCAGCTCGCGTTGATGGACCCGCCGGTGTCAGCACAGTGGCTGCAACTCGATCCCGACCAGCACCCCGACGACGACGACGAAACACCGACCATCTTCGATCCGATCTATGTAGTGGCGGACGAGGACGTCCAGTCGATCCCTTCGGAGCTGAGGGACGCGCGCGCCTCCCTGCGCCTGACCCAGCTCGGCACCGACGACGACGCGCTGCTCGACGCAGCGGCCGTTCTCGAACGCTCCGTCAACAACACGAGCGTGTACTTCGTGCTCGACGTGTCCGGGACGCGGTTGCTGTTCGTGGGCGACTCGCAGGAAGGCGCCTGGGAGCACGTGCTCGACGACCCCGTGTCGAAGGCTCTGGTCAGCAGTGTCGCGTTCTACAAGATCGGGCACCATGGATCGCACAACGCGACTCCGAAGCCGTTCGTTGAGTCCGTGCTCGGGCAGGGGGCCTATGCGATGCTGCCCTGGGGACTGGTCAAACAGTGGGAGAACACCATTCCCAAGGCAGAACTTCTCACGGCCCTGGCTCAACTCAACACGCATGTGGTTCGAGCGGATGCGCCAGTCGCCGCGCCACCGGCTGTAGTGGTGGACCCGGGACTGCTGTGGAGTCAGGTGACCTTCACGGTGTAGTAGGTCGGGTCGCTACGGCCACTGGCGCGGGATGCTCCGTAGGCGCCGGAGCGGACTCGATCGGATTGGCGGCTCGGACCGGGACGGGCGCGAGGTCGATCCAATTCGGGTCAGCCCACTGCACGCCCGATGGGATCCGCGTTTCATAGAGGCCCGGGGCCTCCATACGGGGCCTGACGCTGGAGTGGATGAACGCGTTCGCCGGGATCGGGCGTGTTCGGTCGATAAAGATCTTCCACATCCAGCTATTCGCGTGCACGGTTCCGTCGGCGCTCAGCTCAGTGACGGTGCACGCTTTCGCGTACGGACCAGGTTCAACGAGCATTCCCTCCTCAAGGGCGCCCTCGACGATCCACTTGAGGGTGACGTTCGAGAGGCGCGGGTCGTCCTCGAAAGTGCCCCCGACATCCGTGTGCACACCCGCGAACCAGACCTCCTCAAGCTGGGACTGAGGGGACGGCGTGACGAGGTATTCGCGGAAGGGTCGGCGCTTCTCATCGATCGACACGGCATGACGCACGCGCACATCATTGTCCAGCTTGCGCGTATAGGGCCATTTGATATCCCATTTGAGGAATCCAGCCGCCTTCACCGTGTCGAATGCGCCGAGGTACGCGACGCGCACGGTACTCCGCCCGTTGACTTTGCGGGCGAAGTTCTCGGAGAACTCGTCGATTCCTGCCCAGAATGCCCTCGACGCGACAGTCTGCGGGGTGCGAGGTGCGGCGCTGGTGGGGGTCTTCCCGCTCGGGGTGGTGACGCCGTCCTGTCCCTGGGGACGGTCATCCTTGCTGCGCTTGGTGAACTCGGAAACTGCATAGGGCACGAGGTTCTCCGAGCCGGCATGAAGAAGGCCGATCGTGCGCAGCATGCCTGATAGAGCGCGGGCGGTGTATGCGCCGCGGCTGAATCCGAACACGAAGATGCGGTCACCCGGATTCCACTCCCGCATCAACCATGTGTATGCCTCGCCCAGGTTCTGGCGAAGCCCATTGCCGAACGCAAGCCCGCCGACGCGCGAGAGCCAACGCGCGAGCGGACCCCACGAGGCCGACGACGAGAATGTGCCCACCCCCGGGTCGTAGTAGGCGATCTGTTTCGTCGGGTCGGTGAGGTCGAGCATCCCGAACACCTTGATGACGTTCGAGTCACCCCGTGCTCGCGGCTGGGCGCCCGTGCCATCAAGACAGATGACCAGATTCCTAGCCATGAAGTTCCTCCCCTGGCTCGCGTAGCGGTATCAACCGGACGGGTAACAAGATAGCCGTGGTTTGAGCGCAGTTACCAGAGCGATCACGCGGGATGGGTGCAGCGGGACCGTGCTTCGAAGTGCCCGGCATTCCCCTCCGTGTGAATGTTCGCCTCCGCCGCTCGCCATTCCTGATCGGGATCAACGGAACCTGACCGGCTCTGACCGTCGTGCAGCGAGCCAGAGCACGTCGCGGCCAAAGGATTCGAGGAGCAGGACGAGCGCCAGCGCGACGAGCAGGGCATCAAGACCGGGGAGAAGCCGTGTCGCGGCCGTCGCCAGGGCGATGCCCTGCACGGCCGTGACGACCTTCCGCCAATACCGGGATGGCAGCTGCCGGCGGAGCCAGGGAAAGATCCACCCGGCGATGACGAAGAGGTACCGCATGGTGCCGATCGCGAGGACCCAGGTCCCCAGGTTCTTCGACACATAAACGCTCAGCACGAGCAACAGGAACGCATCGACTTCCATGTCGAACCGCGCGCCCAGCTCGCTCGTGGAGTTCGTGTGCCGCGCGACCCAGCCGTCGACGGCGTCCAGGACGAGGGCAGGCACGACGAGGGCCATCATCAGGGTGGTGGGAACCGGCGCGACGAACGATGCAACGACGATCCCGCTGATCATCCCGACGAGCGTCGACCGCACGGCCGTGACACGGTTTGCTGGTCCAAATCGTGTCGAGTTTCTGCTCCGTAGCCCGCGCACGAGCAGGGCATTCGACACGACCAGGTAGCTGAGGGCCACCAGCCAGCCGACAGCGGGCGCCCACGACCGGTCCCAGGACCCAGCGGCAAGGCCGAGGACCGTCGCGGCTGCCGTCCCCGCGATTGCTGAGGAAATCGGCGCGAATTGAACTCTGCGCATCCCTGTCTCGTTTCTTTGTTAACTCATCTGTTAAGACGGCACTCCGGCATAAATCGTTCACGAACGGGAGGGACTGTGGTCGAGTCATCCGCATTCTGGGTGGAGTCGCCCCACGTCGGGGTGCTCCGCCGGGAAACCGTGCCGAAACCCGGCGATGGAGAGGTGCTCGTAAGGACCCTCTACACCGGGGTCAGCCGAGGCACGGAGATTTCGGTCTTCAGCGGACACGTCCCGCAGAGCGAGTTCGACCGGATGCGTGCCCCCCACCAGGACGGTGAGCTTCCGGGCCCGGTCAAATACGGTTATCTGAATGTCGGCGTCGTAGACCAGGGACCCGAATCCCTCGAGGGCCGGATCGTGTTCACGCTGTTCCCCCACCAGTCAGCGTTCGTCGTCCCCGCCGATGCGGTCGTGCCGGTTCCCGCCGGGATACCGGCACGTCGCGCCGTGCTCACGGGCGCGGTCGAAACAGCTATCAATGTGCTCTGGGATGCTCGTCCACTTATCGGCGACCGGGTGTCCGTCATCGGCGCCGGCATGATCGGGTGTTGTGTCGCACGACTGCTCCGCGGCATCCCCGGGGTCGAGGTCACTCTGATCGACGTCAACCCGGCGCGCCAGGTGGTTGCGGATCGACTGGGCGTTGGTTTCGCCGACGTCGCGCGGCCGCCGGGTGACCGGGACATCGTAATCAACACGAGCGGTTCGGCCGCCGGGTTGCAGCTCGCCCTCGAAACAGTGGTCACCGACGGTGAGGTCCTCGAGGCGAGCTGGTACGGCGATCGCCCGGTCACGCTCATGCTGGGCGCCGATTTCCACTCGCGACGATTGACGATCCGGTCGAGCCAGGTCGGAGCGGTGGCGGCGAGTCGCCGGGGTAACCGGTCGAGGCGTGAACGCCTGGAGCTGGCCATGCGGCTCCTGCACGACCCGGCCTTCGACGCCGTGCTGACCGGTGAATCCTCGTGGCGCGACCTTCCCGAGGTGATGGCGAGCCTCGCCAGGGGGGCTCCGGAAGTCCTGTGTCACACCATCACGTGGGGAGAACCAAAATGACGTACACGGTCACGGTCCGCGATCATCTGATGATCGCCCACAGTCTCACGGGCGACGCCTTCGGTGCTGCCCAGCGACTCCACGGAGCCACATTCATCGTCGACGCGACCGTCGCGTCGGGCGGCCTCGACGCCAACGGTGTGGTCGTGGACATCGGCAGACTGGCGAGCGCGCTCGCGGAGATCACGGGGGCGCTCACGTATCGCAACCTCGACGAAGACCCGCGGTTCCGGGGCCGGAACACAACCACCGAAGTGCTCTGCACAGCGATCGCCGATCTGCTGGCCGAAGGGGTGAAGGCAGGGTCACTCGGCCCCGTTCAGCAGCTGGACTCCATCACGGTCACGCTTCATGAGTCACACATCGCGTGGGCAAGCTACACGAGGACGGCATGAGCATGTCCGCCGAACGTCGGGTCTCCTTCTTCGTGCCCGCAGCGATCGACGACCCCGCCAGGGTCAGCGGTGGCAACGTCTACGACCAGCACGTTCGCGACGGGCTCCGACGCAGCGGCTGGGAGGTGCACATGGTTCCGATCCCGCCGGATGACGGCATGCTCACGGGCCTGACCCTGTCGAGGCTGCCGGACGGTGCCCTCGCCCTGGTCGACGGCCTGATCGCCGCACGCGAATCGGTGGCATTGGGCCTCCAGGCCACCCGGCTCCGGTTGATCGTCCTCGCGCACATGGTCACGGCCGACAGCCGTGAACGAGACGCATTCCGGGCTGCGAAACGCATCATCGCCACGAGCGGATGGACCCGGTCTGAGATCATCACGCGTCACTCCCACGCGGCCCACGACGTCATCGTCGCTTACCCGGGAACGGATCCCGCCGCCACGACGAACGCTTCACCAGCAGGCGACCGGCTGCTCTGCATTGGCGTGGTTGCCCCGCACAAGGGCCAGGACCTGCTGATCGGCGCCTTGGCGCACCTCACCGACGTTGACGGCTGGACGTGCACCTTCGTCGGATCACTCGACGGTGCACCAGGTTTTGTCGACGAGCTGACGCGCGCCCGTCACCGGGCACGCCTCACCGCCAGGGCACCGTTCAGGGGTGCGCTGGTCGGAACACGGTTGGACAGCGCATACGCCAGGACCGACCTTGTCGTCGTGCCATCCCGGTACGAGAGCTTCGGAATGGTCGTCGCAGAGGCCCAGGCCCGCGGCATCCCCGTCCTGGCCTCCCGTATCGGTGGCATTCCGGAAGCGCTCTCGAACGAGTCGGCGGGGATCCTCGTCGCGCCGGAGGATCCGCGGGCGCTCGAGGTCGCGCTGCGCCACTGGTTAGCCAGTCCGGCACAGCGGTCGCAGCTCAAGGCAGCCGCCGTGGCGGCCAGCAGACGGGCCAGGCCGTGGAGTGCGACGGTAGCCGCCATTGCGTCAACGCTCATCGAGGTGGCATTCCGTGAAACGGCGGTTTCCCCATGACCGGCATTCCCCTGGTCAGTCCGGACTGGCTGGCGCTGCGTGAACCGGAGGACGCAGCTGCGCGCTCACGCGATCTTGCGCTCACCGCCGCCGCCAAAATCCCGGATGGACCGGTGATCGTTCACGATCTCGGCAGCGGGACCGGTTCGATGATGCGCTGGCTCGCTCCCCTCCTCCCCGGTCCGCAGACCTGGATCCTGCACGACTGGAATCCGGACCTGATCGAATCGGCCATCGGCAGGATGCGTCCGCGGGACGGGAACTCGGCAGCGATTTCCGTTCTCGCCCGACCGGGGAACCTCGCCGACCTGCGGGCATCCGACCTTGAGGGTGCGTCCCTCGTGACGGCATCCGCCCTGCTCGATGTGCTGACCTCCCACGAGACCCACACCATCGTGGACGCCTGCGTTGACGCCAGCTGCCCCGCTCTTCTCACCCTCAGCGTGACAGGCCGGGTTCGCCTGAGCCCACGGGACCACCTCGACGCGGCATTCGAGGAAGCCTTCAACGCACATCAACTTCGACTGGCAGACAATCGCAGGCAGCTCGGTCCGTATGGCGCGCCGATTGCGCGCGGACTGTTCACACAGGCCGGCTGGGAGGTGCGCCAGACCGCCACGGAATGGCTGCTCGACCACAGCAGGCACCGCCTGCTCCTCGACTGGTTCTGCGGATGGGTGGACGCCGCCGTCGAGCAGGATCCCCGGCTGGGCGCTGAGGCCGCGCGCTTCCGGCGACTTCGGATGTCCCAGATCCGATGCGGGGAGCTGGCAGCGCGCATCCGCCACGTCGACCTGCTGGCCTGGCCGCGCGGATGACCCACCGCAGCCGAGCCCTGATTCGCCAGGTCTTGCGGTCGGCGGGATTCCGCCGTGCCATCCGTCCGGTCCTCGGCGCCGGGGTCCTCATCAGCGTCATCGGGCAGGTGGGCACGGGCCCGTTCCTGCAGGGCATCGTCAGCCTGGACGGACCGACGATCGGCGCGGCGCTGCTTCTTTCGGCCGTTGCAACGGTGGCTGCCTCGTGGCGGTGGCAGCTCATCGCGACCCGCCTGGGAGTTCCGCTCCGCTTGTCGACCGCCGTCGGAATGTACTACCAGTCCCAGTTCTTGAACACGATCCTTCCGGGCGGAATCGTCGGGGACATCCGCCGGGCAGTCGACAGCGGCCCGCGCGGCACAAGCGTCAGGCCCGCCGCGCGCGCTGTCGCGGTCGAGCGCCTGTCGGGGCAGGTCGTGCAGCTCGGCCTGGCGCTGATAGTGCTGGCGTGCTTCGGAACCGAGTTCGAGGGCTACCTGCTGCCGGCGCTCGGGATCGGATTCGGCGTCGTCGTCGCCGGGCTTGCCGCGACGATAGCGCTGAGCACACGCGCCCATGCGGTGCTGCTCAGCGAGGCGCGCGAACTCCGGGCCGGCCTCGGATCACTGCGCACCTCCCTGCAGGTCGCGATCGCGTCGGTCATCGTCGTCGGCTGCCATGTCGCCACTCTCACGCTCGCAACTACGGCCGTTGGCGCGAGGATGCCGGGGCTGCGGATGCTCACTCTCGCTCTCGTCATCCTGCTCGGCGCCTCGATCCCGCTGAACATCGGCGGCTGGGGACCTCGCGAGGGCATCGCCGGCTGGGCATTCGCAGTTGCGGGATCGGGCGCGCCGGCGGGGGTGGCGGCATCCACCCTGTTCGGCGTGCTCACGATGCTCTCGATCACGCCGGGCGCGCTCGTCGCCGCCGCTGTCGCCGTTCGTCTGCGCCGACCGGAGTCCATTCTCGTTCCACACGCTCTCGACCAAGAGGAGACATCGTGACACTCACGCCATACGTCACCCTGAGCTGCGCCATCTCCCTCGACGGGTATCTCGACACAGCGCGTCCACCGCGGCTCACCCTGTCGAATGCAGCCGACCTCGATCGTGTTGACGCCGTGCGGGCAAGGAACGACGCAATCCTGGTCGGTGCACGAACCGTGCGAGCCGACAACCCGCGATTGCTGGTGAGGAGCGCTGCCTGCCAGAACCGTCGAGAGGCAGCCGGCCTGCCGCGCTCACCGTGGAAGGTCACGGTGACGGCAACGGGCGACCTCGATCCGAACGCGGCATTCTTCACATCCGGCGACACCACACGGCTCGTGTACTGCCCCGCACCGCTGGCCGGCGGCCTCCGGCGACGACTCGGACCCGCCGCCGTTGTCGTCGGTCTGGACGGTGGAGTGAGAATGGCCGACCTCGTCGCCGACCTGGGTCAGCGTGGGATCGGCACGCTCATGGTCGAGGGAGGAGCGATAGTCCACACGCAGTTTCTGGCGGCCGATCTTGTCGACGAGCTCCAGCTATGCGTGGCACCCTTCTTTGTCGGCTCAGCCGGGGGCGCCCGCTTCGTCGGCGACGCCCTGTTTCCCTGGACGAGTGACCGGCGGGCTCACCTCGCAGAAGCCAGGCCGATCGGTGACATGGTTCTGATGCGCTACGCGCTCTCAGATCGGTTCACCGAGCACGACGCGGAAGCCCACCCGGCTGTGATCACGGCGCCTCTCATGGTGGGAATGCGGTGAGCGCCAACCGTCCGCCGATGGTTCGACGACGGGTGGGTTTGGCCGCCGCCCTCGTCCTGGCATTCGTCTCTGTCCTCGCGCCTGGATGGATCAGCACGGGGTCGCTGCTGGCCCTGGTGCGCGTACCCCTGGAATCGGTCGTCGTCGTCCTGATCCTGGCGGGACTTCGGCGTCCGTTCCCGCGCCGGACCGTCTCGATCCTCGCCGCCACGGTCTTCGTCGCAACCATCGCTCTCGCGGCTCTCGATCGGGGGTTCAGAAGCACGGTCGGTCAGCCGTTCAACGTGGTGACCGGCTGGCCGGAGGTGCGGGACGCCTACGGTGTCCTCCGGGATTCTGCCGGCCCGGTCGCATCGGTCACACTGCTCATCCTGATGCCGCTATCGTTTTCGGCTGTCACTCTCATTCTCGCTGGTGCATTCCTTCGGATCACGGACGCAGTGGGTCGGCACCGCCGCCCCGCAGCGATCGGTGGCTTCGTGATCGCAGCGAGTTGGATCGCGCTCGGATTCAGCGGCGCCCAGGTCGTACCCGGCGAATCCGTCGCCGCTGCGGACACGATCCACACGGTCGTCGTGAAAGCCGAGCAGGTCAGGATCGCGGATGCCGACCAGGCCAGATTCGCACGCGCAAGCGCAACCGACGAATACGCCCGACTGCCGGCATCCTCTCTCCTCACCGGGCTGAAGGGAAAGGACGTCGTCGTCGCGTTCATCGAAAGCTATGGCCAGGTCGCCGTCCAGAACACGTTCTTTTCCGTCGGCGTCGACGACGTCCTGCGCAGGGGAAACGCGGAGCTCGCGGCCACGGGCTACCAGGAACGCAGCGCCTTTCTCACCTCGCCGACGTTCGGCGGAATCAGCTGGCTCGCCCACTCCACCCTGCAAACCGGGCTCTGGATCGACTCACAACAGAAATACGATCAGGTGACCGCCGGAAACCGGCTCACCCTCAGCAAGGCATTCGCCGGGGCGGGCTGGCACACCATCAGTGACGTGCCCTCCGACACCGGGTCGTGGCCGATCGGCCGATCGTTCTATCATTTCGGGACAGAACTCACCTCCCAGAACGTCGGATATCAGGGTCCTCCGTTCAGCTATGCCCTGATACCCGACCAGTACACCTGGGAATACTTCCAGAAGCACGAACTGGCCGGACCACACCGTCCGCTGATGGCGGAGATCGACCTGGTGTCCTCGCACACCCCGTGGACTCCCCTGCCCCACGAGGTGCCGTGGACCGCTGTCGGGGACGGCTCACTCTACGACCCCCAGCCGGACCAGGGACTGTCTCCGAGCGAGGTGTGGCAGAACCCGCATCTGGTACAGCAGCTCTACGGACAATCCGTTGAATACTCGCTCAGCACGCTCATCTCGTTCCTCACCACCTACGACAACCCGAACCTCGTCCTCGTCGTTCTCGGCGACCACCAACCGGCGACCGTGGTCAGTGGCGAAGGCGCGAACCACACCGTGCCGATCAGCATCATCTCCCGGGATCCCGAGGTCATGAGTCGGATCGCTTCCTGGCAGTGGCAACCGGGAATGCTGCCGGATCGCGCGGCACCCGAATGGCGGATGGACGAGTTCCGTGACCGGTTTTTCGCGGCATTTGAGTGACGACCTGTCCTCAATAGTGTGCTGGTCAGAGTAAGTTTCCACACACCTGAGCCATGCTCACAGAATGTCGGTGGTCGGTCGTAACGTGGGGGCATGACCAACCTCCCGGAGTCGCCCGCCTCACCCGAAAAGCCGCACGGCGACCGGGAGCATGACGACCCGGTGCTCGGCGGCGGAGTGCTCGGCGGCGGAGTGCTCGGCGGGTTGCGCTCGATGGCAAATGTCGTCACCGGGTTGGGCGGTTCGTCCGCCGCCGTCGACACGCTTAGTGACGAGGCGGTGCTCGAGGGACACGCACTGATCGCGAAAGCCCGGCGGGCCCTCGACACCCAGGCAGCATGGTTCGCAGCGACCCTGGCCCGCAGGTCCCGGCCCGACCTCGGCGGGAAGGGTCTTGCGGCCCGGAAGGGGTTCCGCTCCCCGGAGGACCTGCTGCAGTCGATCTCCGGGTCGAGCAAGGGCGATGCGGTCAAGCTCCTCGGGGTGGGCCGGCTGGTGGCCGAGATCGACGCCGCTGAGAAGGCCGCCCGCGACGCCGCCGAGGCCCAGAAGCTGCTCGACGGCACCCCGCCCCTCGACGGGGCCGCTCCAGATCTGCCGCCGGTCGACCAGCCGGTTCCGTCGGCAGCGGTACCACCGTGGCACGCCCCGATCGGCCGCGCCCTCGCCGAGGGCTGGCTCAGTGTCGAGAAGGCGGACGCGCTCCGGAAGGGCCTGGGCGATCTGGACCGGGCGATCACCGCGGAGAAACTCGCGACCGCCCTGGCCCGGCTCCTCACCGAAGCACGAACCCTGAACGCTGACCAGCTGTTCAAGCGCGCCCGAAGGGTACGGGACGTGCTCGATGAAGCCGGCATCGCCGCCCGCGAGAAAGCCGCCTACGACGACCGGTCCCTACGGTTCTGGCGACTCCACACGGGACAGGTGCGCATGGTCGGCCTGTTCGCACCCGAAGACGGCGAATACCTGATGAGTACCTACGACGCCATCACCAGCCCCCGCCGGGGCGGGGTCCGCTTCGTGGACAAGGAGCAGGCCGCGTGGGCGAAGCGCGTGCAGGACGACCCGTGCACCACCGAACAGCTCACCGCGGACGCGTTCCTGGCCCTGACCAAACTCGGCGTCAAAGCCGACCCCAAGCGCATCGCCGGAAGCCGAAGCCCCGCCGTCCGCATGATCACCATCCGCCCCAGGAGCACCACACCGACCAGCACCACACCGACGGGGACCGCATCCACCGGCACCGCACTCATCGGCGTCGCACCGCACGGGAACGCGCCGGTCCGGACCGCGTCGATCGAGACCGCAGCCGGCAGGACTGAACCGAGCTGGCCGACTCCCGACGCGGTGACCGGACCCACGTCCGATGCCGAGGCAGGCCGCAGAGACGAGGCACCCGCGCTCCAGCCGGGCGTGATCGAGGGAACCGCGGTTACGGTCTCCACCGAGACTCTAGAACGGAACCGGTGCGACACCGGACTCCTCGACGTCACCTTCGACGACCACGGCAGCGGCGTCGACCTCGGCCGCGAACAACGCACCTTCAGCCCCGCCCAACGCGACGCCCTCGCCCTTCGCGACGGCGGCTGCATGTGGCCCGGCTGCGACCGACCACCCTCCTGGACCGAAACCCACCACATCCAGCACTGGAAAGACGACACCGGCGCAACCAACCTCGCCGACGGGATCCTGCTCTGCCGGGCCGACCACCTCAGACTCCACAACGAACACTGGCGCATCACACGCGACGACACCGGCCACTACTGGCTCACACCACCCCCGGGACTCGACCCCGAACAGAGACCCATCGTCCTTACCAGCAAAAGCCCGATCCTCCGGGACGACGACTGAGTCGGCGAGGAAGATCGGCGGTGTAGCGGGGACGGCAGCGGCACCGACCGCCGAGTCTCCTTGTTCCGTACTAATGGTGTTCGAAACTGGACGTTTCGGACCCGGCAGTTCAGACATCGGCGCTTCAGACCTCACCGCTTCAGACCTCACCGCTTCAGACCTCACCGCTTCACACTTCACGGTTTCAGACCAACCGTCTTGCCCGCGGCGGGTCCGACCGCCGGATCCGCTCCTACTGGTGCGGGACCTCGGCGGTGTCCCGCAGCGGGGCGAACATCCGGTCGAAGACGTTGCGCCGGTCGAACTGCATCGCGTACTCGCGCGCACGGTCAGCCCAGTCCCTGCGCTCCTCCGCCGTGGTCTCGAGAATTGCGCGGTCGATCGCCTCGGCGATCGCCTGCGGGTCTTCGACGGGGATGATCAGGGCGTGGTCGCCCACGGCTTCGCCGATGCCACCGGTGACGGTGGTGATCACGGGACCGCCGCCGGCGAGCATCTTCTCGGCCAGTGCGATGCCGAACGTCTCCACGAACTCCGGCCGCGGCTTGCTCGGAAGCACGAAGGCGGCGCATCCGGCCATCAGGTACGGCTTCTCCGCATCGCCGACGTCGTCGAGGAACCGGATGCGATCGGCGAGCGGCGAGGCCGCGGCGATGGCCCGGAGTGCCTCGGACTGCGGGCCGCGGCCTGCGATCACGAGGATCTTGTCCTGGCTGGCTGCGCTGATCGCGTAACCGGCGATGAGATCGTCAACGCCCTTCGCCGCGGTGAGCCGGGAGAGGAACAGGATGTACCCGTCCCGTTCGAGGCCGCGGGCGGTGAGAACGTCGTCCGTCACGCTCTCGTCGAGGTGCAGGTAGGAGTCTGCGTCGATCGCCGGGTAGGAGATCGTGATCCGTTCGCGGCACTGGGCCGCGTAGCGGGTGCCGTGGTGCTGGTCGACGAGTTCGGCCTCGGTGATGATGAGCTGCCGGGTGTACTCGGACACAGCGACGCAGTAATCCTGGCTGAGATAGCTCGACAGGATGTGCGCAGCGGCGCCGAATCGTCCCTCGTTGACCGCGGTGCGCACGACATTCGTGACGTCCGAACCCACGGCTTCCGCGATCGTGGTCACGTTGACGGGCAGCCCGGTCCCCCAGGCAGCGCGCACGGCGTCGGAGACCGCGAGCGTGTGCGGCGTGAGGTAGAGCGAGAGGCAGACCGTGGGCACGCCATCGGTGAAGAGCTCGATCAGCCGGCCGGTGACCCCGGCGAGGTGGCGCCCGTCGAGCACCTTGTAGTCCCCGACCGGTGCGGGGCGGTCGACGAAGATCCCGGGACTGTATGGCAGCACGGAATCGAGCGGTTTGAGCGGCAGTCCGGAGGCCTGGAGCTTGTCGATCGGCCACGTCACGATGCGCACCTCGTCGAAGCCGCGCTCGAGCGCGGTCTCAGCGAGATTACGCGCTTCGACGGAGTGGCCGCAGATGACCGGATCGGCCCGGACCACGATGACAAGCCGGTTCTCAACAGAATTCATGGTGTCTCTCCCGTGGATCGTGACGCTCGTGATGGTGACAAGGATGATGGCGTCGAGGGTGGGAAGTCCGTCGTTCCCCAGCTGCCCGGCTCAGGCCCCAACTCCACGACGAGTTCGCCACCGGCGTGGAATTCATTTCCACTGAGCCAGGTGCGCCCGAGCGGTTCCCCGTTGAATTCCATAGCCTGCACATACTGTACGGGTCCGCCCGGTGTCGGTTCAATGAATCCACGAGTACGGATGGTGAACGAGTGCTTACCGACAGAAAACGTCGACTTCTCGAAGGAGGGTGCGTTGACGAGGAAGATGTTCTGGCCGGCCACCGGGAACAGCCCGAGTGACGCCCAGACGAACCAGGAACTGAGCCCGCCGGAGTCGTCGTTTCCTGGCAGCCCTCCCCGGCCGGTGCCGAACTGCTGATGCACGATGTTGTGCACGATCTCGGCCGTGCGGTCCGGCCGGCCCACGTAATGGTACGACCACGGCGCTTCCATGTCGGGCTCGTTGTTGAGTCCCTCGAATCGGCCGAGTCGGTAGCCGGCGATGACTTCCTCCGGGCCGGAGCCCCGGACGAGCTGCTTCACCGGCTCGGCGCCGTAGCCGAAGAACTCGTCGAGCTGGGCGATGAACCGCTCGGCCCCTCCACTCAGAGCGATGCGGGCATCCATGTCCTGAACCAGCCGGAACGAGTAGTTGTGCCGGGTGCCCTCATAGTACGTGGAGTCCTTCAGGAGACCGGTGACCGGGTCGTACGCATTCACCCAGCGTTCAGCGAGGGCGACGAACTGCTCGACGAGGGCCCTGTCGCCGACGTGCCCGGCGACCTTCGCGGTGCACCAGTATCCGAATGCCAGGTCGAGGGTGTGGCTGATCGGATGCGCCTCCCCGTGAACCAGGAACTCCTCGCCGTAGGTGCGGCGCAGGTCGTCGGACATGTGCACGAGGGCCCAGTCCCAGTCGATTCCGGGGAGGCCGAGCTGGCACAGGTCGGCGAGGAAGGTATGGGCGAGAGCACTCGCCTGCCGTGAGAAACGGTCGCTTCCGCGGGCCATCCGGTACCCGATGGGGAAGTTGCCCTCCTCCTCCGAGATGGTGATCATCGCGTTCGCGAGCTCGACCGCTCGTTCCGGCATCAGCGCAGTGATCAGGGGAAGCTGGGTGCGGTAGATGTCCCACATGGTGCTGATGTCGAAGACGAACGGTCCGTCCGTCGGCCAGAACGGGCTCTCCGAGGGGGCCAGGCAGGGCTTGATCAGGGCGTGGTAGAGCGCCGTCGAGAACACCGTCTGGCGAGCGGCAGACGGTGTCCTGACCGTGATGCCCTTGAGCTTTTTGCGCCAGACCTTCTGGGTCCGCTCCCGGCGGGGCGTGAACTGCGCCGGTCCGGTTCCGCAATCCGCCTCGAGGTTGCGCTTGGCCTGGTCGACGCCCCGCAGGGAGAATCCGATCCGCAGCTCGATCGTCTGGCCCTCCTCGCTCGGACCGGCCCACATCAGGCCGAACGGGCGCAAGGTCGTCGGGCGGATGTGGTCGAAGTCGAGCCGGGTCCCACCCGGCATCAGGCGTCTGTCGTACCAGAGCATCTGACGCCACTGGGGGTTGTCGCACTCGATGTACACCGAAAGAGGGGCGCCCTCCACCACGATCTCCCCGCTGGCGACTCCGGGCTCGAGGCACTCGAGATGGGCCCGCACCGGGATCGTGGCGCCGTACGGAATCGACAGGCCACCGTGCGAGAAGTCGATGACCACCCGCGCCTTGGAATGTGCCGGAAAGGTATACCGGTGCACCGCACTCTTCGGCCCGACGGTGAGCTCTGCGGTGATGCCGGAGTCGAGGGTTCCTGAATACCAGCCCGGCTCGGCTTGTTCGTCGGTCAGCTCCCAGGTCCGACCGAGCACGTCGAGTGGTTCGATCATCGGCGTGACGCGGAAGTAGTTGTAGTACTTTCGGATGGCGCCGGTACCGGACTGCTGGAAGTGCGCGAATCCCGAAGCGAGGTGACGCTCGTGCAGGAGGGGCGGGATGCCCTCGAGAGAGAGGTCGTACCGGCCGTACCCTGTCGGATAGGCCCCCGAATACGCGCAGGCCGATACCATCCCGAGCGGGTAGGTAGCGCCCGGGTGCGTGTTCCCGATTTGAGGCTTCGGCCACCACCAGGTGGCGGCGAGGCCGGTCTGGGGAGGAAGGTCCGTAACCTCGGTGCCGATAAACGGGTCAACGCGACCGATCATGCAGTATCTCCTCTGAATGCCTTCCTCGGAGAGTAGCCGCTGCACTGCGTCGAAGATGACGCGACTCCGTTACCGCGAGGTAAATTCTCGCGCCGCCGCTACCGTTGAAGGATGACCACCCCAGAGCCCGAGGGCGCAGACCTGACGCCGAGCTACATCGAACCCGGACAGCCCTTCGATCGCGACACCCACTACATCGAGGACCGCATCACCCGGGACGCCCGTGACGGCTGGCCCGTCGAGCCCGGCCGGTACCGTCTCGTGGCCGCGCGGGCGTGCCCGTGGGCGAACCGGACCGCGATCGTCCGGCGCCTGCTCGGGCTGGAGGCGGTCATCTCACTGGGCCTGCCGGGACCGACGCACGACAGGAACAGCTGGACCTTCGACCTCGACCCCGGCGCCGTTGACCCGGTGCTCGGCATTGAACGGCTTCAGCAGGCCTATTTCGCGAGATTCCCGGACTACCCGCGCGGCATCACCGTTCCCGCGATCGTGGACATTCCGAGCGGACGGGTCGTCACCAACAACTACCCGCAGATCACGATCGACTTCGAAACCGAATGGGTGGAGTATCACCGTGAGGGTGCTCCCGATCTGTATCCGGTCGAGCATCGCGCCGAGATCGACGAGGTCGCCGACCTGGTCTTCCACGACGTCAACAACGGCGTCTACAAGTGCGGCTTCGCCGGCAGCCAGAAGTCCTACGAGCGGGCATACGACGCCCTCTTCGCCCGCCTGGACTGGCTCGAGGAGCGCCTCGCGACCCAGCGCTTCCTTGTCGGCGACACGATCACCGAGGCCGACATCCGGCTCTTCACGACGCTCGCACGGTTCGACGCCGTGTATCACGGCCACTTCAAGTGCAACCGCAACAAGCTCAGCGAGATGCCCGTCCTGTGGGCATACGCGAGGGACCTCTTCCAGACGCCGGGTTTCGGCGACACGATCGACTTCGAACAGATCAAGCGGCACTACTACGTCACCCACAGCGACATCAATCCGAGCGGCATCGTCCCGAAGGGGCCGGATGCCCGTGGCTGGCTCGAACCGTCTGGTCGCGACGCCCTGGGCGGGCGTCCGTTCGGCGACGGCACCCCGCCGGGGTCTCCCCTGCCGGCAGAGCGGGTGCCGGCGCTCTGACTCTGTCCCGGGGACAGCACCGCGGGCATGCTCCGGCACGATGACCCTGCGCGTCTGACGAATTCCGATTCCCGCCTGCCGCTCAGTATTCTGGGGGGCATGAAGATGCCAGTACTCGTTACGCTCACCCTGCTCGGAGCGCTGGCGCTCAGCGGTTGCGCCACCGGCCCGTCCACGTCGCCCAGCGGGACCGCCGCGCCCAGAGCCGCAGCAACGGCCGCCGCCACGGAGTCCGCCTCGCCAGAGGCCTGTTCCGGGGTGAGGGTTGTCGTCGATTTCGGAACCCTCGCCGCACCGAAGATCACCGACTGTGTGGACACCGGGACGGCGACCACGATCGCTGCAAGCGCCGTCATGAAGACCGCGGCCGTCGCGACCGAGGGAACCGTCCAGTACGGCGACCAGGTCGTCTGCCGCGTGAACGGGCGCCCTGCCGCCGACGAGACCGTCACGGTCACGGGCCAGGCCTCGTTCGTCGAATCGTGCCAGTCGATGGCGCCCGCATACGCATACTGGGCGCTGTGGATCCAGCAGTCCCCCGGCGCGGCCTGGGAGTACGCCCAGGAGGGCCTCGGGAGCCTCCAGGTGACGCCGGGTCAGTCCCTCGGCCTCGTGTTCACCACCGGTACCGAGACTCCGACGCCCGGGAGCTAGGGCTCCGACCCCGGTGTTCCGCTTTCGCCTGGCCCCTCTCCGCGCGGCCGTGCTCTTCGCGCTCGGATTCGTGGTGCTTCGGATCGGATACCGGGTGCTCTTCGGCGGCGGCGGGGGCACGGGGCTGGTGCTGCTCGACCTGCCGCGAGTCCCCCTCGCCGGACCGTTCAGTCACGTCGTGCTGTTCGGACCTGTCACGACCGGCGGCATCGGGAACGCGGCGCTGAGCGCGCTCCCGGTCGCGGCCGTGATCCTCGTGTTCGGGGTGCTCAACGCGCTCGTCGACGTGAGCCGCCTGTTCGCCCGCGGCGCCAGGCGCGGGCCGCTGCGCACGGTCTCCCGCGCGCTCGTGATCGCGTGGGCCACGTTTCCCGCACTCCTGGACTCGGTCAGGCGCGTCCGCCTGGCCGCTGCCCTCCGGGGTGAGCGGACCGTGGCGGCCCTGCTCGTCCCGGTGTTCGAGCAGACCATCGAGCGCGCCCTCGCCCTCGCTGCATCGATGGAGGCGCGGGGGTTCGCGTCCGTCGGGGCCGTCGGCGGTGCCTGTGACCGGCCCGTCGTCCTGGCGGATGCCGCGCTCGATTTCGACGGGGACTGGCGCCTCGAGCACCTCGACCTCGCTCTCGCCCCCGGCACCCTCACGGTCATCGTCGGGCCGACCGGTTCGGGCAAGTCCGGCCTGCTCCAGGCGATGAGCGGGCTGTTCCAGCACTTCCACGGCGGCCGCCAGCACGGCCGGATCGAGATCGGCGGCGTCGACAGGGCCGAGACTCCCCCGCGCGACACCGCCGGTTTCGTCGGCCTGGTGCCACAGGACGTGCGGCTGTCCTTCGTCGCGGAGACCGTGGCGGAGGAGATCGGTTTCGCCCTCACCGTGCGCGGCGTCGCCGCGGTGATCGTGGAGCAGCGTGTGCGGGAGGTGGCCGCGCAACTCGGCATCACGTCGTTGCTGGGTCGCCCCGTCTCGGCGCTCTCCGCCGGGGAGGCCACCCTCGTCTCCCTCGGTGGCGCCCTGATCTGCCGGCCGGTGCTCCTGCTCGTCGACGAACCACTCGCCGAACTCGACACCGAGGCGAGGGACAGGGTCCTCCGCGTGCTCGACCGGCTGGCCCACGAGGCCGGAGTCTGCGTCGTGGTCGCCGAGCACAACAGCCGCGAGTTCGAAACGATCGCGGATGCCTGGCTCGTGCTCGACAGGCACCGCGCGCGCATGCTGCCTCCGGGTGATCAGCCGCCGAACCGGGTCGGCGATCGCAGCGTCCCGAGCAGGAACGCACGGGCCGGGCACCGTCCGAGTCCCGGATCGGAGTCGGAGGCCGGGCTGCGCGCCGCGGTGCCGTTCGCCGGAAAGCCGCTCGCCGGCATCCGCGGGCTGACGGTTCGACACGGCGACCGGACCGTCGTCGACGCGGTGTCACTCGAGCTGGCAGCCGGCGAGATCGTCGCCCTCGAGGGCCGGAACGGCGCGGGCAAGAGCAGCCTCCTGAACGCGCTCGCGCTGCCGTCGACCCGTGGCACCGTGATCGTCGCCGGGCAGGATGTTTCGGCCATGCACAGGAGGAACCGGCGCCGGGCGGTCGCGCTCGTTCCGGAGAATTTCGACGACCTGTTCTTCGCTACGACGGTCGCGGACGAATGCCGCCGCAGTGACCGGTCGACGCGGCGACGCGCGGGACGACGCGCGGGCTTCGCACCGGGCTCCACAGCCGGGACGTTCGCGCGGCTTCTGGGGCACGACTCCGCCGCAGCAGCTCCCCTCCTCGAGCGTCACCCGCGGGACCTTTCTGCGGGCCAGCGGCTCTGCCTCGCGATCGCGATCCAGCTCGCGGACACCCCTGCCCTGCTGCTCGTCGATGAGCCGACCCGAGGCCTCGACGCCGCAGCCCGTTCGCTCGTGGGCACGGCGCTGGAACGCGCGTCCAGCCGGGAATCCGCGGTGCTGTTCGCGACGCACGACCACGACTTCTCCCGGTTTTTCGCCACCCGGACCCTGCACCTCGAGGCCGGGTGCCTGAGTGCCGAGCTGTACATCGGCGCCGGGGCGTCGGGCGCGGCCTCAGCTGTCGGAACTCCGGGCCCGGACAAGCCGGTGACGCCGTGAAGCGCCGCAGCGGGCGGTGGACATCCGCGGTGTTGTGGGGTGGCAGCCTGCTCGCCGCCTCGGGTTTCGGCTGGCCGCTGTTCGCGACCGCCGTTCCCCGGGACGCGCAGGGCGCTGTTCCGTTCGTCGCGTTCGCCCTCGTGCCCGCCGTGATCGTCGCGCTCGCCCTTGTGGTGGACCGCGAGATGTACACCGCGAAGACGGTGGCCCTGCTCGGGGTGCTCGCGGCAGTGGGAGCTGCGGTCCGGATCGCGGGCACGGGCGTCGGCGGTGTCGAGGCCGTGTTCATCCTGCTCATCCTGGCCGGACGGGTCTACGGTGCCCGGTTCGGGCTGCTGCTCGGGCTGCTGACCATCGCCGTGTCTTCGGTGCTCTGGGGCGGGTTCGGGCCGTGGACCCCGTTCCAGATGTTCGCCTGCGGCTGGGTCGGCGCGGGTGCAGCCCTGCTGCCACGCCTGCGCGCCGGTGGGCGACTCGGCCCGCGTGCCAGGGCACGCCTCGAGATCGCGCTCCTGGCCGGGTACGGCGTCGTCGCGTCCTACCTGTTCGGGCTCGTGATGAACCTGTGGTTCTGGCCGTTCGCCGTTGGAACGGGGACCGGCATCTCCTACTCCCCCGGAGCGTCCCTGGGCACGAACCTGGCCTCCTTCGGCCTCTACTCGCTCGTCACGTCGACGCTGACCTGGGACACCGTTCGCGCCGTCACGACGGTGCTCGGCATCTTCCTGGTCGGCCCGGCGGCCCTCGCCGCCCTGCGCCGGGCGAAACTGCCCGCCGCCAGGAGCGCGCCATCGCCGGGCGACGCTAGACCGAGAAGTACTTCGCTTCCGGGTGATGGAACACGAACGCATCCGTCGACTGCTCCGGATGAAGCTGCAGCTCCTCAGACAGCACGACACCCATCCGCTCGGGCCTGAGCAGTTCGACGACCTTGCGGCGGTCCTCCATCTCGGGGCAGGCCGGATAGCCGAGTGAGAAACGGGCGCCGCGGTATTCGAGCTTGAACATGCCGGCCACGTCGGCCGGGTCCTCGGCGCCGAGACCGAGCTCTGAGCGCACGCGAGCGTGCCAGTACTCGGCGAGGGACTCGGTTAGCTGCATGGTGAGACCGTTCAGCTCCAGGTAATCGCGGTACTTGTTCGCAGCGAAGAGCTTCGCGGTCACGCTGTCGACGTTGGCGCCGGCCGTGACGAGCTGGAGGGCGACGACGTCGACCTGCCCGGACTCGCGCGGACGGACGAAGTCGGCCAGGCACAGGTGCCTGTCCCGTCTCTGGCGCGGGAAGGAGAATCGCAACCGTTCGGTGCCGACCGCTCCGCCGGAACCGCCGTCGGGCGCGAGCAGGCCCGGCGTGCCGAGGCGCCCGTCCGGGTCGTCGTCGTGGTGCAACACCACGAGGTCGTTGCCCTCGCTGTATGCGGGGAAGTAGCCGTACGCGACGGAGGCGTCGAGCATGCCCTCCGCGAGGATCCGGTCGAGCCAGTACCGCAGCCGCGGCCTGCCCTCGGTGTCGACGAGTTCCTGGTAGCTGGCGCCGTCTTCCGCGCGGCTGGGCTTGAGGCCCCACTGGCCCATGAAGGTCGCCCTCTCGTCGAGGAAGGCCGAGTATTCGGCGAGGGCGACGCCCTTGACGATCCTGGTCCCCCAGAACGGCGGAACGGGCACCGGGTTGTCTGCTGCCACGTCGCTGCGCACCGGCATGGCGTCCGGCTCGGTGACGGTGAGCAGGCTGCGCTTGTGAATGCGTTGTTTCAGCGGCGGCAGGCCGACGGATGCCGGGTCTGCGCCGCGGGCGATGGCCACGAGCGGCTCCATCAGCTTCAGGCCCTCGAAGGCGTCCCTGGCGTACCGGACCTGCCCCTCGAACAGTCCGGCGAGGTCTTCCTCGACGTAGGCGCGGGTGAGGGCCGCGCCGCCGAGGATCACGGGCCACTTCTTCGCGAGCCCCCGGTTGTTCAGTTCGAGCAGGTTCTCCTTCATCACGACCGTGGACTTGACCAGCAGGCCGCTCATTCCGATCACGTCGGCGTTGTGCTCCTCCGCGGCCGCGATGATCTCGTTGATCGTCTTCTTGATCCCGATGTTCACGACGTCGTAACCGTTGTTGGTCAGGATGATGTCGACGAGGTTCTTGCCGATGTCGTGCACGTCGCCGCGCACGGTCGCGAGGACCATCGTGCCCTTGCCCGCTGCCTCCGACTTCTCCATGTGCGGCTCGAGGAGCGCGACAGCGGCCTTCATCACCTCGGCGGACTGCAGCACGAACGGCAGCTGCATCTCTCCGCTGCCGAACCGGGCGCCGACGATCTGCATGCCGGCGAGCAGGTGCACGTTGACGATGTCGAGGGCGCTCATCCCTCCGGCGCGGGCGAGGTCGAGGTCGGCCTCGAGCCCCTTGGCCTCTCCGTCGATGATGCGTCGCTCGAGGCGCTCGCCGACCGGCAGGGCCGCGAGCTCGGCCGCGCGCTCGTCCTTCAGTGCGGCGGAGTCGACACCGGCGAACAGGTCGAGGAGCGCGGCCAGTGGGTCGTAGGTCAGGTTGCCGTCGACGTCGTACTCGCGGCGATCCCAGACCAGGTCGAGCGCTACCTTACGGCGGTCGTCCGGCACCGAGGCGAGCGGAACGATCTTGGCCGAGTTGACGATGGCGGAGTCGAGCCCGGCCGCTGTCGCCTCGTGCAGGAACACGGAGTTGAGCACCGACCTGGCCGCCGGGTTCAGCCCGAAGGACACATTCGAGACGCCGAGCGTGGTGTGGATGCCGGGATACTTCGCCTTGATCTGCCGGATCGCCTCGATCGTCTCGATCCCGTCCCTGCGGGTCTCCTCCTGGCCCGTGGCGATCGGGAAGGTCAGGGCGTCGACGATGATGTCTTCGACCCGCATCCCCCAGGCGTTCACGAGGGTCTCGACGAGCCTCGTCGCGATGCGCACCTTGTGCTCTGCGGTGCGGGCCTGGCCCTCCTCGTCGATGGTGAGGGCGATCACGGCGGCCCCGTGTTCCTTGACGAGCGGCATGATCCGGCCGAAGCGACTGGCGGGGCCCTCGCCGTCCTCGAAGTTGACCGAGTTCACGACCGGGCGTCCGCCGATGAGTTCCATGCCCGCCTGCAGCACCGCGGGCTCTGTGGAGTCGACGACGAGCGGCAGGGTCGAAGCGCTCGCGAGCCGGGAGACGACCTGGCGGATGTCGGCGACGCCGTCCCGCCCGACGTAGTCGATGCAGACGTCGAGCAGGTGGGCGCCGTCGCGGACCTGGGCGCGGGCGATGTCGACGCAGTCGTCCCAGCGTTCCTCGAGCATGGCGTCGCGGAATGCCCGGGAGCCGTTGGCGTTCGTGCGCTCCCCGATCGCGAGGAAGGCACTGTCCTGGTCGAAGCTGACGTGCTGGTAGAGGCTCGCGACGCCAGAGTCCTCTTCGATGGTGCGTGCACTGACGGTGGCGCCGCGCAAGCGGTCGACGACCGCGCGCATGTGCGCGGGAGTCGTCCCGCAGCATCCGCCGACGAGGCCCAGCCCGAACTCCTTGACGAACTGTTCGTGCGCCGTCGCGAGCTGGTCCGGCGTGAGCGGGTAGCTCGCCCCCGTCGCCGTCAGCATCGGCAGGCCGGCGTTCGGCATGCACATCACCGGAACGTGCGAGTAGCGCGCGAGATGGCGCAGGTGTTCGCTCATCTCTGTCGGACCGGTGGCGCAGTTCAGGCCGATCGCGTCGATGCCGAGGGGTTCGAGCGCCGTGAGCGCCGCCCCGATCTCACTCCCCATCAACATGGTGCCTGTGGTCTCCACGGTCACCTCGACGAAGATCGGCAGGCGGATGCCGGTCTCCGCGATGGCCTGCTTGCAGCCGTTCACCGCGGACTTGGTCTGGAGCAGGTCCTGGGAGGTCTCGATCAGGAAGGCGTCGGCACCGCCGCGAATGAGACCGACGGCCTGCTCGGCGAAGGTCGCCTTGAGGTGGGCGTATGTGGTGTGGCCGAGGCTCGGGAGCTTGGTGCCCGGACCCATCGAACCGAGCACCCAGCGCACCCGGCCGTCCCTGGACTCGTAGTCCTCGACGCTCTTCCTGGCGATCGCCGCTCCGAGCCTCGCGAGTTCCTCGATGCGGTCCTCGATGTCGTAGTCGGAGAGGTTCGACCAGTTGGCTCCGAAGGTGTTGCTCTCGACGGCGTCGATGCCGGTGTCGAGGTACGCGCCGTGGATCGCCTCGATCATGTCGGGACGACTCACGTTCAGGATCTCGTTGCAGCCCTCGAGCTGCTGGTAGTCGTCGAGGGTGGGGTTGTGCTCCTGCAGCATCGTCCCCATGGCGCCGTCGGCGATGACGACCCGTTCCTTCATCGTGTCGAGCAGGGCCTGCGACCGGGCCGGGCGCACGGCATCCGCGAATTCGGGGTGCTGCACGGCATCGGATCTCACTGTCAGTTCGCTCACCCGTCTACAGTAGCGGCCCGGGCCAGAGACCTGGCCGCTCCCCGCAGCGCTCGCCCCGGCCGCCGGCGTGGTCAAATAGTGGACGATGAACACTCGAACAGCGCCCGCCCACCGCTTCGTCTACTCCGCGGACGGGGTCAACCTCGCGACCTACGAATTCGGTGATCCGTCGGACCCGACCGTGCTCGCCGTGCACGGCTTCGCGTCGAGCGCCGTCGCGAACTGGCACGCCACCGGCTGGACGAGGGACCTCCTGCGCGCGGGCTTCCACGTGATCGCGATCGACCAGCGTGGCCACGGCCTGAGCGACAAGCCGCACTCCCCCTCCGCGTACACGATGGACACGCTCGTCGCCGACGTGCAACAGGTCCTCGACGCCTACCTGCTCGACGAGGTCGCCTACGCGGGCTACTCCCTGGGCGCACGGGTCGGCTGGCAGGCGGCGAGGGAGCTCGAGGGGCGCGTGACCCGCGCGGTACTCGGCGGCATTCCGGACGGTGACCCGCTCACGCGATTCCAGGTCGCCGATGCCCGCGCGCACATCGAACACGGCACCGAGGTGGGCGACCGGCTCACTGGCGCGTACCTCACCATGGCCAAGGCGTTGCCGGGCAACGATCTCGAGGCGCTCGTCGCGCTCGTCGAGGGCATGCGCGACGGTCCCCAGCCCGGACCAGACAACGCGCCGTCCCAGCCGCTCCTGTTCGCGACCGGGAGCGAGGATCGAATCCTCGAGGCTTCGCGGGCCCTCGCGGAGGCCACGCCTGCCGGATCGTTCTTCGAGATCCCCGGCCGCAACCACTTCAACGCCCCGACCTCCCGCGCCTTCCGCGACGCGGCCATCGCGTTCCTGGGCACGACGGACTGATCCCGCCCGGACACTGGAAAAGCCCCGCCGACCGAAACGGTCGACGGGGCTTTCCTTCCAACGGGACTACTGCTTGACGTATGCCGGAGCAACCTCGTTGTGGGCGTCGCCGATGCGGTGCACCCGGATGTCGTTCGTCGAGCCGGCGATTCCGGGAGGGGAACCGCTGATGACGACGACCTTGTCACCGAGCTGGGCCAGGCCCTGGCCGAGCAGGATGTCGTCGACCTGGCCGAACATGGAGTCCGTGTGCGTGACCCGGTCCACGAGGTACGTCTGCACGCCCCAGGTGAGCGCGAGGCGGCGGCGGATGCCGGGCTCAGGCGTGAAGGCGAGCATCGGGATCTTCGACCGCAGGCGGGACATCCGGCGGGCGGAGTCTCCGGATTCGGTGAAGATGCAGAGGAACTTCGCGTCGACGAATTCCGCGACCTCGATCGCGGCGAGGGTGATCGCCCCGCCCTGGGTGCGCGGCTTGTTCGTGAGCGGCGCGATGCGCTCCAGGCCGTGGTCTTCGGTGGATGCGACGATCCGCGCCATGGTCTGAACCGTGACGACGGGGTATTCGCCGACACTTGTCTCGCCGCTGAGCATGACCGCGTCCGCGCCGTCGAGAACGGCGTTCGCGACGTCGGACGTTTCCGCACGCGTCGGGACCGGGCTGTGGATCATCGATTCGAGCATCTGCGTCGCGACGATGACCGGCTTGGCCATCCGGCGGGCGAGCTCGACGGCGTGCTTCTGCACGATCGGCACGGCTTCGAGCGGGAGCTCGACGCCGAGGTCGCCACGGGCGACCATGATCGAGTCGAAGGCGTCGATGATCTCTTCGAGGTGCTCGACGGCCTGCGGCTTCTCGATCTTGGCGATGACGGGGACCTTGCGGCCCTCCTCTGCCATGATCTCGTGCACGCGGGTGATGTCTGCCGCGTCGCGCACGAAGGAGAGGGCGATCAGGTCGGTGCCGAGGCGGAGGCCCCAGCGCAGGTCTGCTTCGTCCTTCTCGGACAGTGCGGGAACGTTGACGGCAACACCGGGCAGGTTGATGCCCTTGTTGTTCGAGACCGGGCCGGCGACGATGACGCGCGTCGTGACGACGATGCCGTTTGTCGCGACGACCTCGACCTTGACCTTGCCGTCGTCGATCAGCAGGAAGTCGCCGGGCTTGACGTCGTTGGGCAGGCCCTTGTACGTCGTGCCGGAGAGTTCCCTCGTGCCGAGGACATCGTCCGTGGTGATCTTAAAGATGTCGCCGACGGCCAGTTCATAAGGGCCGCCCTCGAACTTGCCGAGCCGGATCTTCGGGCCCTGCAGGTCGACCAGGACGGCGACCGCACGACCGGAATCATTCGCTGCCTTGCGGATGTTCGCGTAGACGGCCTCGTGCACGGTGTAGTCACCATGGCTCAGGTTCATCCGGCAGACATCGACACCCGCGTCGATCAGGGCTCGAATTTGATCGTAACTGGCGGCTGCCGGCCCGAGGGTAGCGACAATTTTGGCGCGTCTCATTCTGAAAGTGCTCCGTTTTCCGCGCCGGGTAGGCGCATTCTTGTTCTGTGGTTCTGGAGGCCGCTTGGTGGCGTCCTCCGGCTAATCGCTCACTTCACAGGGACCGTTAGATGGCGAAGGCATGGTCGGTCGGTTTGACCGGAGCAGGTAGTTGTGTCTCACCTTCGAGGAATCGATCGACGGCGGCTGCAGCAGCACGACCTTCAGCGATCGCCCAGACGATGAGGGACTGTCCGCGACCGGCATCGCCGGCGACGAACACGCCCTCACGGCTGGTTTGGTAGTTACCGTCTCGAACGACATTACTCCGCCCATCGAGCGGCACGTGCAGCTGGCTGGTGAGCTCCGCCGATTCCGGGCCGGTGAATCCGAGTGCGAGGAGTACGAGGTCCGCGGGGATTTCACGTTCCGTACCCGCCTTGG
The DNA here is from genome assembly GCF_035018685.1 of Cryobacterium sp. RTC2.1. Taxonomy (NCBI): domain Bacteria; kingdom Bacillati; phylum Actinomycetota; class Actinomycetes; order Micrococcales; family Microbacteriaceae; genus Cryobacterium; species Cryobacterium sp. RTC2.1. The sequence continues at coordinate 14,404 of NZ_JASJXJ010000002.1, read as the reverse complement.
GCACGCGCCGGCCATCGAGGTACTCGGTTTCAGCGACGCGGATGGCGCGCACCTCGCCGGCCTCGTTGGAGAGGAACTCGATCGTCGAGGCGAGGTATTCGCGGGTGCCGCCCTCTTCGTGGGCGCTCGAGACCTCGAACAGGGTCGCGGACATCGGCCACGGCTGGTGTTCGGGCCGTTCTGTGCCGGGCTGCCTGCCGATCGCGAGGTTCGTGACGGATGCCGCGAGCTGGCGGTGCGCCGTGCCGATGCAGTCGGCGCCGGTGTCGCCACCACCGAGGACGACAACATGCTTGCCCTCTGCGGTGATCTGGCTGTCGACCGTGTCCCCAGCGCCCGTGCGGTTCTGCTGCACGAGGTATTCCATCGCGAAGTGCACGCCGGGGAGGTCGCGGCCGGGGACGGGCAGGTCGCGGGGTACGAGCGCACCGGTCGCGACGACCACGGCGTCGTACCTGGCTCTGAGGTCGTCCCAGGTGATGTCGACGCCGATGTTCACGCCGGCGCGGAACCGGGTTCCCTCCGCCGTCATCTGCGCAAGGCGGAGGTCGAGGTGCTTCTTCTCCATCTTGAAGTCGGGGATGCCGTAGCGGAGCAGGCCGCCGATCCTGTCGTCGCGTTCGAACACGGCGACCGTGTGACCTGCACGGGTGAGCTGCTGGGCCGCGGCGAGACCGGCGGGCCCCGATCCGACGACGGCGACCGTCTTGCCGGTCAGGCGCCCCGGCGGCTGCGGCTGCACCCAGCCGTTGGAGAAGGCCTGGTCGATGATCGAGACCTCGACCTGCTTGATCGTCACGGCAGGCTGGCTGATCGCGAGGACGCACGCAGACTCGCACGGGGCCGGGCACAGCCGTCCGGTGAACTCAGGGAAGTTGTTCGTGGAGTGCAGGCGCTCGATGGCCTGCCTGCCTTCCTCCCGCCAGGTGAGATCGTTCCACTCCGGAATCAGGTTGCCGAGCGGGCAGCCCTGGTGGCAGAAGGGAACGCCGCAGTCCATGCAGCGGCCTGCCTGCCGTTTGAGAACGGCGGCGTCTCCTTGTTCGTAGACCTCTTTCCAGTCCATCAGGCGCACGGACACCGGGCGACGCGGCGGCAGTTCGCGCGCCTTCGTCGTGAGGAATCCCTTCGGATCAGCCATTGGTAACCTCCAGGATGCGGTTCCAGACGACGTCGCCGTCGGGGTCGAGACCCTCGGCGACGGCGTTCTGCCTGGTCGCCAGGACGGCGGCGTAGTCCCGCGGCAGAACCTTGACGAATGTGGACATGGTTGTTTCGAGATCCGACAGGAGAGCCGCGGCGAGCACGGAATCCGTCTGGTCCCGGTGTTGTTCGAGGAGATCGCTGACGATCTCCCTGTCGGCGCTTCCGAGCGGGAGAAGAGTGAGCTCCCCGGACTCGAGCGCCTGGCTGTTGACGTCCTCCGTGCGGAGTCCGTAGACGTATGCGGTGCCGCCGCTCATGCCCGCACCGAGATTGCGGCCGGTCTGGCCGAGGATCAGGGCGAGCCCGCCCGTCATGTATTCGAGGGCGTGGTCCCCGACGCCTTCGACGACCGCGGTCGCTCCGGAGTTGCGCACCAGGAACCGTTCGCCGACGATGCCGCGGATGAACATGCTGCCCTGGGTGGCGCCGTAGCCGATCACGTTGCCGGCAATGACGTTCTCCTCGGCGGAGAAGATGCTCGAACGGTCGGGGCGGACCACGATCTGACCGCCGGAGAGGCCCTTTCCGACGTAGTCGTTCGAGTCGCCTTCCAGCCTGAGGGTGATCCCGCCCGGCAGGAAGGCCCCGAACGACTGTCCCGCCGAACCGGTCAGCGTCACGTCGATCGAGCCGGCCGGAAGGCCGTTCTCGCCGTGCCGGATCGTCACCTCGTGGCCGAGCATTGTGCCGACGGCCCGTTCGGTGTTGCGGATCGGCAGGGCGATCTCGACCCGGCCGCCGTGCTCGAGCACGCTTCCCGCGCGCCTGATGAGCTCGTTGTCGAAGTGTTTGTCGAGTTCGTGTTCCTGGGGTCGACCGAACTGTCTCGGCTCGGAATCCGGGAAGTCAGGTCCGTCGAGGATCGGCGCGAGGTCGAGGCCCGCTGCCTTCCAGTGTTCGAGTGCGCCGTCGACGTCGAGGATCTCGTGGTGGCCGACGGCCTCCTGGAGGCTGCGGAAGCCGAGCTCCGCGAGATACTCGCGCACCTCCTGGGCGATGAACTCGAAGAAGTTCACGACATGGTCTGCCTTGCCCGTGAAGCGCTTCCGCAGCTCGGGGTTCTGGGTGGCGACGCCGACAGGGCAGGTGTCGAGGTGACAGACCCGCATCATGACGCAGCCCTCGACGATCAGGGGCGCGGTCGCGAAGCCGAACTCCTCCGCTCCGAGCAGCGCGCCGATGATGACATCCCTGCCGGTCTTGAGCTGGCCGTCGACCTGCAGGACGACGCGGTCACGCAGGCCATTGAGCATCAGGGTCTGCTGGGTTTCCGCTAGTCCGAGTTCCCAGGGCGTCCCCGCGTGCTTGAGCGAGTTGAGCGGGCTCGCCCCGGTGCCGCCGTCATGGCCGGAGACCAGGATCACGTCCGACAACGCCTTGGCGACGCCGGCAGCGACAGCGCCGATGCCGGACTGGCTGACGAGCTTCGTGTGGATGCGAGCATCCGGGTTCGCCCGTTTGAGGTCGAAGATGAGCTGCTTGAGGTCTTCGATCGAGTAGATGTCGTGGTGCGGCGGCGGCGAGATCAGACCGACGCCCGCCGTGGCGTGCCGGGTGCGCGCGATCCAGGGATACACCTTGGTCGGCGGCAGCTGGCCGCCCTCACCGGGCTTGGCTCCCTGGGCGAGTTTGATCTGGATGTCGTCGGCGTGCGACAGGTACATGCTCGTCACGCCGAACCGCCCGGAGGCGACCTGCTTGACGGCGCTGCGGCGCTGCGGGTCGATCAGCCGGTCGAGGTCCTCGCCGCCCTCCCCGGTGTTCGACTTGCCGCCGATCCGGTTCATGGCGATCGCAAGGGTTTCGTGGGCCTCCGGGGAGATCGAGCCGTAGCTCATCGCACCGGTCGCGAAGCGCGCGACGATCGACGCGACCGATTCGACCTCGTCGAGAGGCACGGGGTGCCGCTTGTGCGTGTCGAAGGTGAACATGCCGCGGAGCGTCATGAGGCTCTCGGCCTGGTCGTCGACGAGTTTGGTGTACTCGCGGAAGATGTCGTAACGGCCGGTCCTGGTCGCGTGCTGGAGCCGGAAGATCGTCTCCGGGTTGAACAGGTGCGGGGAGCCGTCGCGGCGCCACTGGTACTCGCCGCCGGTGCTGAGTCTTTCGTGCGCCGTGACCGCTGCATCTTCCGGGTAGGCCGAGGCGTGGCGTGCTTCGTTTTCCGCGGCGATGACATCGATGCCGATGCCGCCGAGCTTGCTCGTCGTCCCGGTGAAGTACTGGGCGACAAAGTCCTGGCTCAGGCCGACGGCCTCGAAGGTCTGGGCTCCCGCATAGGACGACACCGTCGAGATGCCCATCTTGGACATGATCTTGAGCACGCCCTTGCCCAGGGCTTTGATGACGTTGCGCACAGCCTTCTCGGGTGAGACGTTCGTGATGTACCCGCTCCGGACCAGGTCCTCGCAGGTTTCCATCGCGAGGTACGGGTTGACCGCTGAGGCGCCGTAGCCGATCAGGAGCGCGACGTGGTGCACCTCGCGCACGTCACCGGCCTCGACGACGATGCCGACCTTCATCCGGTTCTCCGTGCGGATCAGGTGGTGGTGCACGGCGGCGATCATCAGGAGCGACGGGATCGGCGCGAGATCCTTGTTGGAATCGCGGTCGGAGAGCACGATGAAACGGGCTCCGGCCTCGATGGCGTCGTCGACTTCGAGGCACATCGCGTCGATGCGGTTGGCCAGGGCGTCCGGGCCATCGTCGAAACGGTACAGGCCCCGGATGGTCGAGGTCGTCCGGCTGCCGGGGGCGGGGTCGATGTGCTGGATCTTGGCGAGTTCGTCGTTGTCGATGACCGGGAAGTCCAGGACCACCTGGCGCGCATGCTCCGGTCCGACGGACAGGAGGTTCCGCTCCGGCCCGAGTCCGAGCTTGAGGGAGGTCACGACCTCTTCGCGGATCGAGTCGAGGGGCGGGTTTGTCACCTGGGCGAACTGCTGGGTGAAGTAGTCGAAGATGAGCCGGGGCCGGTCGCTCAGAACGGCGATCGGCGTGTCGCTGCCCATGGCGCCGAGGGGTTCCCCGCCGGTGCGGGCCATCGGGGCGAGCAGGATGCGCACTTCTTCTTCGGTGTAGCCGAAGGTGCGCTGGCGGCGCACGACGGATGCCGGCGGGTGCACGATGTGCTCGCGCTCAGGGAGGTCCTTGAGGTTGATCCGGCCGGCGTCGAGCCAGTCCCCCCACGGTTCCATCGCGGCGAGTTCTGCCTTGATCTCGTCGTCCTCGATCAGCCGGCCCGCGACGGTGTCGACGAGGAACATCTTGCCGGGGCGGAGCCGGCCCTTGCGGACCACGCGGGCGGGGTCGATGTCGAGCACGCCGATCTCGCTCGCGAGCACGACGAGGCCGTCGTCGGTGATCAGGTACCGGCCGGGGCGGAGCCCGTTGCGGTCGAGCGTGGCGCCGACGAGGGAACCGTCGGTGAAGACGATCGCCGCGGGACCGTCCCACGGCTCCATCAGCATCGAGTGGTACTCGTAGAACGCGCGTCGTTCCTCGTCGAGCGCGGTCTGGTTCTCCCAGGCCTCAGGGACCATCATCATGACGGCGTGCGGCAGGGAGCGGCCGGAGAGGCTCAGGAGCTCGACGACCTCGTCGAAGGACGCGGAGTCGCTGCCGCCGGGGGTGACGATCGGCAGCAGCGGGGCGAGGTCTCCGAGCAGGGAGGATTCGAGCTGGGACTGGCGCGCGCGCATCCAGTTGCGGTTGCCCTGCACGGTGTTGATCTCACCGTTGTGCGCGATCATCCGGAACGGCTGCGCGAGCGGCCACGACGGGAAGGTGTTGGTCGAGTACCGGGAGTGCACGAGGGCGAGCTTCGAGACGAAGCGCGGGTCGGAGAGGTCCGGGTAGAAGGGTTCGAGCTGGAGGGTCGTGACCATGCCCTTGTAGACCAGGGTGCGGCAGGAGAGCGACGCGAAGTACGTCTCGAGTTCCCGCTCCGCGCGCTTCCGCAGCCGGACGGTCTGGCGGTCGAGCGCGATGTCCGCGACGCGTTCACCGTCGTCCTCCGTGCGCGAACTCTGGACGAAGAGCTGCTGGATCGCGGGCATGGCCGCCCTGGCCAGGTTTCCGACCTCGTCGGGGCGCACGGGGACTTCGCGCCAGCCGAGGATCTCGAGGCACTCCTCCTGGGCGATCCGGCCGATCTGGCGCTTGACGGCGCTGCGTTCGGTCGGGTCTGTCGGGAGGAACACGTTGCCGACGGCGTACCGCCCGGCGGCGGGGAGCTCGAATTCGACGACCTGGCTCAGGAAGTCGTGCGGGATCTGGGTGATGATGCCTGCGCCGTCGCCGGTTCCGGCGTCTGACCCGACCGCGCCGCGGTGTTCGAGGTTCCGGAGGGCGTCGAGTGCGATCGTGATGATGTCGTGCCCGGCGGTTCCGCGGAGTGTCGCGACCATGGCGAGCCCGCAGGCGTCCCGCTCGTCGGCAGGGTTGTACAGCCCCTGGGGCTGGGGAACGGTGCTGAAGCGGGAAAAGAGGGGTGACTGCGGCATGGGACCGTCCTCAGAGATAGCTGGCAAGTGGGGACGACGCTGGCCCGCGGGGGTGGAGATCATCTGCGTACAGTTGCGCGCCGACCCGTCGTACCGGGAGGGAGGCGGGAGCCGGGTGTACGGTCTCAGGCCTGGAGGCGCGGGTTGCTGGTGCTTGTGGCTGCAACGTCGCCCGATGCGGCGGGTTCGACGGCCTCATCACCGTGGTCCTCGAAATCCGTATCAAACTCTTCAGATTCTACCTCAGGGACGGGGCGCTTCCATTCCCGACCTGGGCGATAGACGCTGACTTCGAGTCCGGGGTGCCTGCGGCCCTGCACCACGATGAGGATGATGCCGAGGACCACGGCGATGATCGCTGCCCAGACGTTGGTGCGGATTCCGAAGAAGATCTCGCTCGGGTCGATGCGGATCGATTCGAAGAACGTGCGGCCGAGGCCGTACCAGACCAGGTACACACCGAAGGCGCGGCCCCAGCGGAGCGTGATCCGGCGTTCGATGAGGAGGATGACGATCACGCCGATCGTGTTCCAGATCATCTCGTAGAGGAAGGTCGGGTGGAACAGGGTGCCGGCCGGGAGCCCGACGGGGAAGGCCGGGTTGGTCGACGGCACCTCGAGGCCCCAGGGCAGGGTCGTCGGCAGGCCGAACAGTTCGGTGTTGAACCAGTTGCCGAGGCGTCCCATCGCCTGCGCGATGAGCATTCCGGGGGCGAGGGCATCCGCGAAGGACCAGAATTTCACGCCGGAGATCCGGCAGCCGATGTATGCGCCGACGGCCCCGCCGATGAGCGCTCCGAAGATGGCGTTTCCGCCGTTCCAGATCGCGAAGACTTCCCAGGGGTTCGCACCGGCGAAGAAGTAGTCGGAGGGGTGGGTGAGCACGTGGTACGCCCGGGCGCCGACGATGCCGAGCGGGACGGCCCAGAGGATGATGTCGAGCACGACGCCCGGCTCGGCGCCGCGATTACTGAGGCGCCTGCTCGTCATGACCGTTGCCGCGATGATGCCGGCCAGGATGCACAACGCGTAGGCGTGGACCCGGAACATGCCGAGGTCGAAGTAGCTCCACTCGGGGCCTGGGCTCGGAATGCTCAGCAGAAAAGACACCTGGGTATTACCTTTCGTAGCGGGGAAGCGTGGGAGCTCGCCTCGGTCAACTTACCCTAAACGGCGGCGCGGATCCCGGGCGCCCCGGCTGCAAGCCGGGCGGCGAGGGCCCCGAGGGCCGGGACTCCCCCGTCGGACAGCGCCTTGACCAGCGCGGAACCGACGATGGCGCCGTCCGCGTAGCCGAGGATCTCGCGCACCTGCTCCGGAGTCGAGATCCCGAGGCCCACGCACGCGCTCGTCGCACCGGCGAGGCGCAGCCGGTCGACCAGGACGCGGGCTGCGGAGTCGACGTCGGAACGCGCCCCGGTGATGCCCATGGTGGAGACGGCGTACACGAAACCACGGCTGACCTCGACCGCGTGGGCGAGCCGTTCGTCTGACGACGAGGGCGCGGCGAGGAAGACCCGGTCGAGGCCGGTGCGGTCGCTCGCCGCGAACCAGTCTGCTGCGTCGTCGGGGATGAGGTCTGGGGTGATCAGGCCTGCGCCGCCCGCGGCGAGCAGGTCGTCGGCGAAGCGGTCGACCCCGTACTGCAGGATCGGGTTCCAGTAGGTCATCATGAGGACCGGAGCGTCGACGCGTGCGGTGATCGCCGCGACAGCTTCGATTCCGTGGCGGAGCCGGAAACCGTTGGCGAGGGCCTGCTGGGTGGCCGCCTGGATCACGGGGCCGTCCATCACGGGGTCGGAGTACGGCAACCCGAGCTCGATGATGTCGACGCCGTTCTCCGCGAGGGCGACGGCGGCCTCGATGCTCTCAGCGAGGGTGGGGAAACCGACGGGAAGGTAGCCGATCAGGGCACCGCCGCCCTCTGCCTTGCGCCGGGCGATCGTGGCTTCGACCCTGCTGGTGCGGTTGGGCGTCATCGGTGTGCTGGTCTTCGTCGTTGCGGTCATAGCTGCTGTGCACCCTCGTCGAGCAGGTCGAAGTATCGGCCCGCCGTTTCCATGTCCTTGTCCCCGCGACCGCTGAGGCTGACCAGGATGGTCGCCTCCGGTCCGAGCCGTTTGCCGAGCTCGAGGGTTCCGGCGAGGGCATGGGCCGACTCGATCGCCGGGATGATGCCCTCCGTGCGGCTGAGGAGGCGGAACGCGTCCATCGCCGCGGCGTCGGTGACGGGCAGGTACGTCGCCCGTCCGATGGTCGAGAGCCAGGAGTGCTCTGGTCCGACCCCCGGGTAGTCGAGTCCGGCCGAGATGGAGTGCGACTCGACGGTCTGGCCGTCCTCGTCCTGCAGCATGAGGCTGCGCGCCCCGTGCAGGATCCCCGGGCGTCCCTTGGTCAGGGTCGCGGCATGGCGCGGGGTCTCGATGCCCTCTCCGCCTGCCTCGTACCCGTAGAGGGCGACAGCAGGATCGTCCAGGAAGGCGTCGAAGATTCCGATGGCGTTGGAACCGCCGCCGACGCACGCCGTGACGGCGTCGGGGAGGCGCCCGGTGAGTTCGAGCACCTGGGCGCGGGCCTCTTCTCCGATGATCTTCTGGAAGTCGCGCACCATCGCGGGGAAGGGGTGCGGACCTGCGACGGTGCCGAAAATGTAGTTGGTCGTCTCGACGTTCGTGACCCAGTCGCGCATGGCGTCGTTGATCGCGTCCTTCAGGGTGCGCGACCCGGTGCGGACGGAGACGACCTCTGCACCGAGGAGGCGCATCCGTGCGACGTTGAGGGCCTGCCGTTCGGTGTCGACCTCGCCCATGTAGACGACGCACTCGAGCCCGAACAGCGCGGCGACGGTCGCGGTCGCGACGCCGTGCTGGCCGGCGCCGGTCTCGGCGATGACCCGGGTCTTGCCGATTCGCTTGGTGAGAAGCGCCTGGCCGAGGGCGTTGTTGATCTTGTGTGACCCGGTGTGGTTGAGGTCTTCGCGCTTGAGGATCACCCGGGCGCCGCCGGCGTGCGCGGCGAACCGCGGCACCTCCGTGATGATCGACGGTCGGCCGGTGTAGCTCCTGTGCAGTTCCATCAGCTCAGCGGCGAAGGCCGGGTCGACCTTGGCCAGCGCATATTCGTTCGTGAGCTCGTCGAGGGCTGCGACGAGCGACTCCGGGACGAACCGGCCTCCGAAGTCGCCGAAGTACGGGCCTGTTTCGGTTCGAAGGGACGTGGACATTTAGACCGCCAGAAATTCGGTAAGGGTGAGGATGGGATCGTTCGTGACGAGCGCTTCGCCGACGAGGACGACGTCGGCGCCGGCGGCACGATAGTGGGCGACGTCCGCGGCCGTCTTGACCGCTGATTCGGCGACGCGGATGACACCGGAGGGGATCCGGTCTGCGAGGCGGCCGAAGAGCTCCTGGTCGAGCTGGAACGTCGACAGGTCGCGGGCGTTGACCCCGACGAGGCTTGCACCGATATCCAGCGCACGGTCGACTTCTTCGGCACTATGGGTCTCGACGAGGGCCGTCATGCCGAGTTCGCGGACGAGGGCCTGGAGGGACCCGAGGGTGGCCTGGTCGAGTGCCGCGACGATGAGGAGCACGAGGTCTGCGCCCGCGGCCCTGGCCTCGAGGACCTGGTACGGCTCGCCGATGAAGTCCTTGCGGAGGACAGGGATGGACACGGCGGATCGCACCTGTTCGAGGTCGGCGAGGGACCCGAGGAAACGGCGTCCCTCTGTGAGCACGCTGATGGCGCTCGCCCCGCCGAACTCATAGGAGACGGCGAGGGCGGCAGGGTCCGAGATCTCGGCGAGGGTGCCCCGGGAAGGACTTGCCCGCTTCACTTCCGCGATGATCTTGACCCTGTCGGCCGGTGCGAGGGCGTGTAGTGCGTCGATAGCGGGGGCGCGATCGACGGCCGCCGATTCGACGGCGGCGAACGGACGGGTGAGGCGCCGTTCAGCGGCGTCTGACAGTGCCCCGGCGAGGAGTTCGGACAGCACTCGGCTAATGACTTTCGTGCGGCGCTGCGTCGGCGACGCCGTAGCCCAGCCGGCTCAGTACGAACCCGGCGATCGGGCCGAGGACGAGGAGGACGACAGAGGCCCACACCAGCCACGGCACATCGAGGAAGAAGGCGACGGTGCCGATCGTGATCGCGACGAGCATGACGACGACAGCCGTCCAGGCCGCGATCGAGTGGCCTTCGCCTGGGTCTACCGACTCGAAGCTCATGGTTCTCCTTCTGGGCGTCAACTGCGTACGCATGGGCGTCATCTGCGGACGCGTGGATTGTGGGTCCTGGTGCGGCTCAAGTCTAGCGGCGGCGCCGATCACCGGTCACCGGCCGTTTCGGTGGGATCATCGCCGCGGGTGAGCCCGTCCCAGGTGATGACGGCATCCTCTCGCGCGTCTTCACCGGCGGAAGCAGCCGGCTGGCCGCCGGGTGCACCGTCCGCGGGCTCGAAGCGCACGGCCTGGTATCGACTCGTCGCGCCGGGCCAGCGGCGATTCGTGACGAGGATGCCGACACCGGCCGCGGCCATGATGACACCGGCCGCGAAGCCGGCGAAGGCCCAGGGTGTGAGGGCGGCCGCAGTGACGCCGTCCTGGATCGAGGCGTTACCCGCGATGCCCGTCGCTTTGGTGATCGCGGCCGCGCTCGCTGCGGCGGGGTTGCCGATGGCGAGGCCGGCACCGAGGGAGACCGAGAAGCCGAGAAGCACCTCGAGGGCGCCGAGTACGACCCGGATCACGGGGCCCGCGATCGTGAGTGCGCCGGCGAGGGCGAGCCCGGCGAGGGCGAGGGCGCTCAGCGCGCCCGCTGCGGTCGAACCGCTGATCGGCAGGTCGACGGTCGATGACCCCTGCACGACGCGCACGTCGATCCAGACCTGGCTCCAGGCGAGGAGCGCGAGTCCGCTCGCGGCGATGACGAGGAGCACCAGCCGGAGCTTGAGGGTGCGACCGGTTCGCTTCACCTAGTGCACCCGCTTCATGGCGTTGGCGATCGCGACGGCGCGCAGCGGTGCCGCGGCCTTGTTGACCGATTCCTGGAACTCGCTCGCGGGATCGGAGTCTGCGACGAGGCCTCCCCCGGCCTGCACCCTGGCCACACCGTTGCTGATCGTGGCGGTGCGGATGGCGATGGCCAGGTCCGCGTCCCCGGCGAACCCGAAGTAGCCGACCACTCCCCCGTAGACACCGCGCTGGGTGGGCTCGAGATCGTCGATGATTTCGAGCGCCCGCGGCTTCGGCGCCCCGGACAGGGTTCCGGCCGGGAAGGTCGCCCGGAACACGTCGATGGCCGTCTTCCCCTGCAGCAGGTTGCCCTCGACGGACGAGACGAGGTGCATGATGTGGCTGAATCGCTCGATGCGTTTGAACTCGGTGACCTCGACGGAGCCGGGTGCGCAGACCTTGAGCAGGTCGTTCCTGGCGAGGTCGACGAGCATCAGGTGTTCCGCACCTTCCTTGGGGTCACCGGCGAGCTCGGTCTCGAAGTCGGCGTCCTGCTCCGGGGTGGTACCGCGCGGCTTGGATCCGGCGATCGGGTGGGTGAACACGCGCCCGTTCTGGACCTTGACGAGGGCCTCAGGGGACGATCCGACGATCCAGTACGGTTCCCCTGTCGCGGACTCGAGGCCGAGCAGGTACATGTACGGGCTCGGGTTGAGGCTGCGGAGCACCCGGTAGACATCGATCGGGTCGGCCGTGCACTCCTGGTCGAAACGCTGGGAGATGACGACCTGGAAGATGTCCCCGTCGACGATGTGCCGCTTGGCGGTGTCGACGGAGGCCAGGAAGTCGTCGCGGGTGGTGCGGGCGCGCATCGTCGCGGGGGCCGACATGTCGACCTCGGCGAGCCAGGCCTCCGCAGGCACGGCGAGCCTGGCCTGCATCGAATCGAGCCTGGCCTGGGCGGTCGCCCAGAGCGTGTCCGCGGCGTCGATCCCGTCGTTCAGGACGTTGGCGATCAGCTGGACCGTGCCGAACTTGTGGTCGATCGCGACGAGGTCTGCCACGAAACTGAAGGCCTGGCCTGGTACGTCATAGTCTGCGGTGGGCTGGTTGGGCAGGCGTTCCAGCTGACGAACGGCCTCCCAGCCGATGAACCCGACGAGACCGCCGGTCAACGGCGGGTGCCCGGGAAGCCGCGGCGTCTGCCAGCGGGCGTACAGGGTGGCGAGGGCCTCGAGCGGCGGCTGGGCCGCTGCCGGGCCGAGGACGCGTGCGGCGTCGACGCCGTAGGGGATCCACCGGGTTTCCGAACCCTGCTGGGTCAGGACGCCGAACGACGACACCCCGACAAAGGAGAACCGCGACCAGATGCCGCCCTGTTCCGCCGACTCGAGCAGGAAGCTGCCCGGTTGACCGGCCGCGAGTTTGCGGTAGATGCCGACGGGGGTCTCCCCGTCCGCGAAGAGTTCGCGGATCACGGGGATGACGCGGTGCCCTGCTACCAGCGCGTCGAACTGCGCGGCCGTCGTCGTGCCGGCCGTACTCGTCTGGGAATCCGTCGTCATGCGTGTTCTCCGTCTGTCGCGTCGGGGTCTGTCGCATCGGGGTCTGTCGCATCGGGGTCTGTCGCATCGGGCCTGGCGCCGTGGGCGACGTCGATGTCCCGCCCGTCGAAGCACGTGTGGGTTCCGGTGTGGCAGGCCCCGCCGACCTGGTCGACCTGGACGAGCAGGGTGTCTGCGTCGCAGTCGAACGCTGCGCCGCGCACGTACTGAGCGTGCCCGGACGTGTCGCCCTTGCGCCAGTATTCCTGGCGCGAACGTGACCAGAATGTCACGCGGCCCTCTGAGAAGGTCCGCCGGAGGGCTTCCTCGTTCATCCAGCCCAGCATGAGCACCTCGCGGGTGTCCCACTGCTGGATCACGGCGGGCAGGAGGCCGTCCGCATTGAAGACGGCGCACCCGAGGGCATCCTCGATGGTCTGCAGGGGTGTCATCAGCGCACCACGAGTCCTTCCCTGGCGAGTTCGTGTTTGACGTCTCCGATACTGAGTTCGCCGTTGTGAAAGACGGATGCCGCGAGGACGGCGTCTGCGCCTGCCCGGATCGCGGGCGGAAAATCTTCGACCCGTCCAGCGCCGCCGGAGGCGATCACGGGTACGCTGCTGATTTCGCGCATGAGGCCGATCAGCTCGAGGTCGAAGCCATTCTTGGTCCCGTCCGCGTCGATGGAGTTGACGAGCAGCTCCCCCGCTCCGAGTTCGATCGCGAGCCTGGCCCAGGCGAGGGCGTCGAGGTCGGTCTCCGTGCGGCCGCCGTGGGTCGTCACGACGAACCCGGATTCCGTGCGGTCGCTGCGCTTCACGTCGAGGGACAGCACGAGCACCTGTGAACCGAAGCGGTCGGCGATCTCGCCGATCAGGGCAGGGCGGAGGATTGCGGCGCTATTGACGCCGACCTTGTCAGCGCCGCTCGCCTGCAGCCGCGAGACGTCTTCGACTCCCCGGATCCCGCCGCCGACGGTGAGCGGGATGAAGACCTGCTCCGCTGTGGCGCGCACGACGTCGTACGTCGTCGCCCGGTTGTCGACGGTCGCGGTGACGTCGAGGAACGTGAGTTCGTCTGCACCCTGCTCGTAGTACCGTCGCGCCAGTTCGACCGGGTCGCCCGCGTCCCTGAGGTTCTGGAAGTTGACGCCTTTGACGACCCGGCCGTTGGCCACGTCGAGGCACGGGATGACCCGCACGGCAAGACTCACGATTGCACCTCCGGGGCTCTGCTGCCCAGTGTTGTTCCGCCCGTTGCTATTCTGCCCACAATCGGGTTCTACAGGCGGGCGTTGTGGATGGCGCTGATCAGGATGGCCCGGGCGCCGAGCTCGTAGAGGGCGTCCATGATGTGGTTGCTGTCGTGACGCGGGACCATCACGCGCACGGCGACCCAGTCGGGGTCGTGCAGGCTCGACACCGTGGGTGACTCGATTCCGGGGGCGAGCAGGCAGGCCGCGTCGAGTTTGACGAGCGGGATGTCGTAGTCCATCAGCACGTACTGGCGGGCGACGAGCACGCCCTGCAGACGGCGGAGGAGCGTGTGGATGCCGGCGTTCTCGTTCTCGGAGGTGATCAGGACCGCCGTCGATTCGAGGATGACCGGGCCGAAGATCTCGAGGCCGGCCTTGCGCAGGGTCGTTCCGGTCGAGACGACGTCGGCGACAGCATCCGCGACACCCAGCTGGACGGCGGACTCGACGGCGCCGTCGAGGGTCACGAGGGTGACCGTGACGGAGTGACGGGCCAGGAAGGCTTCGACGAGACCGGGGTAGCTCGTCGCGACGCGGAGCCCTTCGAGGTCGCTCAGCTCGCCGAAGCGTCCGGCGGGGCCCGCGAAGCGGAAGGTCGAGTCGCCGAAGTCGAGGCTCGCGATCTCCCGTGCCGGGGAGCCGGAATCAAGCAGAAGGTCCCGGCCGGTGATTCCGACGTCGAGCGCCCCGCTGCCGACGTAGGTGGCGATGTCCCGCGGACGCAGGTAGAAGAACTCGACGCCGTTGCGCGGGTCGGACACGACGAGGTCGCGCGGGTCGCGACGCCCGGTGTACCCGGCCTCGTGCAGCATCTGCGCCGCGGTTTCGGACAGGGAGCCCTTGTTGGGCACGGCAATTCTCAGCATCTCAACACTCTCAGCAGGTCAGTTCTCGGGGTAGGGATGGCGGCGCGGGGGGGGGGGGGGGGGGGGGGGGGGGGGGG
>NZ_JASJXJ010000001.1:0-84980 GCF_035018685.1 Cryobacterium sp. RTC2.1 | reverse complement strand
TCTCGGCCGTGTGCCTCAGGGCGCGCGGGCGGGTGGTCAGCGGGGCGGGAGCAGGCCGACGCGGTCGTACGCACGGGCGAGGGTGGCATCGGCAACGGATGCCGCCCGCGCGGCGTTGACGGCCAGCAGGCGGTCGAGCTCGGCCGGGTCGTCGAGCAGCTCGATCACCCGGGCGCGGATCGGACCGAAGGTACCTGTGACGACCTCGGCGAGGCCCTTCTTGAGGTCCCCGTAGCCGCGGCCGGCGTATTCGTCCTCGAGGGACTGGACCGTGCGCCCGGCCATGGTCGAGTAGATCGTGAGCAGGTTGGCCACGCCGGGCTTGTTCTCCCGGTCGAAGACCACGCCGCCATCGGCATCCGTCACCGCGCGCATGATCTTCTTGGCGGTGACCGAGGGCTCATCGAGCACCCAGATCACGCCGGCGTGCGACTCTGCCGACTTCGACATCTTCGACAGCGGGTTCTGCAGGTCGTAGATCTTGGCGGTCTCCTTCTGGATGGAGGCCTCCGGCACCACGAACGTGTCGCCGAATCGCGCGTTGAACCGCGCCGCGATGTCGCGGGTCAGCTCGACGTGCTGGCGCTGGTCCTCGCCGACGGGAACGACGACCGTGTCGTAGAGCAGGATGTCCGCGGCCATCAGGATCGGGTACGCGAACAGTCCGACCGTGGTGCCGTCGGAACCCTGCTTGGCAGACTTGTCCTTGAACTGGGTCATCCGGCTGGCCTCGCCGAAACCGGTGATGGTGTTCAGCACCCAGGCGAGCTGCGCGTGCGCGGCAACGTGCGACTGCACGTAGAGCGTCGAGGCGTCGGGGTCGATCCCGCTCGCGATGTACTGCGCCGCGGTGCGGCGGGTGTTCTCCCGCAGCTTGGCCGGGTCCTGCGCGACGGTGATCGCGTGCAGGTCGACGATCGAGAAGAACGCGTCATGCGTCTCCTGCAGCGACTTCCAGTTCAGCAGGGCGCCGATGTAGTTGCCGATCTGCAGCGATTCGGCCGACGGCTGCATGCCGGAGTAGAGACGGGGCTTGTCCATGATTCAGATCTTTCGTAGCGTGTGGCCGCGGGCCGGAGCCGGAGGCGTGAAATGGGTCAGAGCGCGTAGTCGACGACGACGGGGGAGTGGTCCGACCAGCGCCGGTCGTAGGCATCCGCGCGGTCGACCGTGTAGTCGACGACGGATGCCGCCAGGAGCGGGGTCGCGAGCTGGTAGTCCAGTCGCCAACCGGTATCCGTGTCGAAGGCCTTGCCGCGCTGCGACCACCACGTGTACGGCCCCTCCACCTCACCGGCCCACTTGCGGCCGACGTCGACCCAGCCGAGACCGGCGCCGGCGTTGTAGCCGGCTTCGTCCTCCGCGCCGAGGATGCGGTCGAAGTACGCCCGCTCCTCCGGCAGGAACCCGGCGTGCTTGCGGTTGCCGCGCCAGTTCTTAATGTCGAGGGTGCGGTGCCCGACGTTGAGGTCGCCGAGCACGACCGCGCGTTCACTGTGCGCCGCGAGCTCGGGCAGCCGAGCGAGCATCGCATCGAGGAACTTGTACTTCTCGACCTGCTTCGGGGTGTCGGTCTCGCCGGAGTGCACGTAGGTGCTCACGACGGTCACGATCGTGCCGTTCACCTCGTAGTCGGCCTCGAGCCAGCGCCCGGCGCTGTCGAAGTCCTCCGCGCCGAGTTCGACCCGGTGAATGGATGCCGTCGACCGGCTCGCGAGGGCGACCCCGGCCCGTCCCTTGGCCGTCGCGGCATCGTGGAGAATGCTCCACTCCGGCCCGAGCAGGCCTTCGAGGTCCTCGGTCGAAGCGCGGACCTCCTGGATGGCGAGGATGTCGACGTCCCGTCCGGCCAGCCAGTCGCCCATCCCCTTACGGTAAGCAGCGCGCACCCCGTTGACGTTGATCGAGGCGATGCGAAGCGGCTGGGCAGACGGCGTTGAAGCTGCAGGCGTAGACGGCATGAACCAAGTCTAGGTCGGCGGGGCGAAGGGGGCTGCGCGCTTCTCGGCGGCGCGCAGCCGGCGAGCGGATGCCCAGCGCCGGCCCCAGGAGGACGCCTCGTGGGCCGCCCTGGCATCCCGCAGCTCCGCGAGCGCGGCGATCCGCCGCGCCTCGAGCTCGCGGGCTTCCGCCGCCGCCGCGGCCTCGTCCGGGTTCACCGGCTGCGGCGGGATGCCCGCGTCCTGCATCCCGACCGAGATCCAGGAGGCGGTGAGGAGGATCACCGTGTTCATGAAGTTGAACCAGATCAGCAGCCCGATCACGACGGCGAAGGTCGCGAGCAAGGGGTTCTTGCCCGCCCCACCGAGGAGGGCGCCGCCGAGCACCTTGAGCCCGCCGAGCGCGACCCCGCCGAGCAGGGAGCCGGACACGAGCTTCCGGAACGGGATGTGCACCCGGCTCAGCACCCGGAACAGCACGGCGAGTGTGACGGTGTCGATGAGGAGCACGACGAGCAGCCCGATCGTGCGCGCCCCCACGATGAACCCGAGCGAGTCCCGCGAGACGCCGAGGAAGCCGAGGATGCCGCCGAGGGCCTCCGTGCTCGCGAGGGAGATCAGCGCGGAGACGATGAGCGCGAGCCCGAAGCCCGCACCGAGGCCGAGCTCCCTGAGCTTGACGAGCAGGAAGAAGGTGCCGTCGCGCGGCATCCCGAAGATGCTGCGCACGGCCTGCGCGGTCGTCGAGAGCCAGCCGAGGGTCGTGCCGATCAGGCCGACGAGGGCGATCGCACCGGTCCAGGTCAGCGCCCCCGGGCTCGCGAGCTGGGTCGGGTCGATCACTCCACCCTTGCCGATCAACCCGGGGATGGACTGGTTGATCAGGGAGTACAGCTGGTCGAGGAGCGCCGGGTTCGAGGTCAGCCAGAGCCCGGCGATCGAGAAGCCCACCCAGACCGCCGCGAAGATCGCGAAAATAGCCTGGTAGGTCATGCCCCCGGCGAGGATCGCACCGCTGCTTTCCCCGAAGTGCGTGAATGCACGCACGGGCCGCCACTGCATGATGCGCTTGGACAGGGTCGTCAGTCGGTTCACGAATGCGGGCGGCTTCACCGCATAAGCCTAACGATTTCCGCAAACGCCCACGAATACCCCCAGTTCGGGGGCGCAATCACTCGTGAGACTCCCTCACCTCTTGCGCCCGACCGCCCGGATCTGCGACGATCCGAGAGTCCACCCGTCCAGACCGGTCATCCGACACCCGAAGCGGATGTCCCGGCCGGGCCCGATCGCCTCGCTCCGGCGCGGCGCTCCCGGGTCCAGAACGGCTCGTTCGGCACTGTCCGAGCCGGGTCGATCTGGCTCGTGGACTGAGCGACGGTCACTCGACCCGGCCAGCCGCCGGCTCGCGCGACCAGCCGGTGGCGACGAAACCCGAGTCGGCGCCACCGGCTACTCCGGATGAGATTCGTGCGTGTGAGACTCCTGCGCTCAGGCCTTGCCGCGCAGGATCGCCTGCTTGACCTCGGCGATCGCCTGCGTCACCTGGATGCCGCGCGGGCACGCCTCCGAGCAGTTGAAGGTCGTCCGGCAGCGCCAGACGCCCTCCCGGTCGTTCAGGATGTCGAGGCGAACGGCTGCGTTCTCGTCGCGTGAGTCGAAGATGAAGCGGTGCGCGTTCACGATCGCGGCCGGGCCGAAGTACTGCCCGTCCGTCCAGAACACCGGGCAGCTCGAGGTGCACGCCGCGCAGAGGATGCACTTCGTGGTGTCGTCGAAACGCTCGCGCTGGGCGACGGTCTGGATGCGCTCCTTGCCGCCGACGGGCGCGGTGTTGGACACCAGGAACGGCTGAACGGCCCGGAACGATTCGAAGAACGGCTCCATGTCGACGATGAGGTCCTTCTCGAGCGGAAGTCCCTTGATCGCCTCCACGTAGACCGGCTTGGTGATGTCGAGGTCCTTGATCAGCGTCTTGCAGGCCAGGCGGTTGCGGCCGTTGATGCGCATCGCATCAGAGCCGCAGATACCGTGCGCGCAGGAACGCCGGAACGACAGGGAGCCGTCCTGCTCCCACTTGATCTTGTGCAATGCGTCGAGCACCCGGTCGGTCGGGTACATCTGCACGTCGAAGTCTTCCCAGTGCGGCTCGTCGTCGACCTCCGGGTTGAAGCGTCGGATGATGAGCGTGACGGTGAAGGACTGAATCTCCTCGGGCACGACCGGGGCGTCTGCGAATGCGGTGCTCACTCAGTACTTCCTTTCCATCGGCTGGTAGCGCGTGATGGTGACTGGCTTCCAGTCCAGCGCAATGTGGTCTGCGGCATCCGCTGAGAGCGGGTCACCGGTGAGGTACGCCATCGTGTGCACGAGGTAGTTCACGTCGTCGCGCAGGGGGTAGTCGTCGCGCATGTGGCCGCCGCGGCTTTCCTTGCGGTTGCGGGCGGAGTACACGACGACCTCGGCGAGGTCGAGCAGGAAGCCGAGTTCGACGGCCTCGAGCAGGTCGGTGTTGAACCGGCGGCCCTTGTCCTGCACGCCGATGTTCTTGTACCGGTTGCGCAGCGAGTGGATCACCTCGGTGACCTCGGAGAGCGACTCGTCGGTGCGGAAGACCTGCGCCTTCGCATCCATCGTCTCCTGCAGTTCCTTGCGCAGCACGGCGATGCGCTCTGTCCCTGTCGACGAGCGGATGCCCTCGAGCAGTTCGCGCACCGTCCCGGCCGGGTCATCGGGCAGCGGGGTGAACTCCGCGGTCTTCACGTAGGCGACGGCGTTGTTGCCCGCGCGCTTGCCGAAGACGTTGATGTCCAGGAGCGAGTTGGTGCCGAGCCGGTTCGAGCCGTGCACCGAGACGCACGCGCACTCGCCGGCGGCGTAGAGGCCGGGAACGACGGTGGTGTTGTTGCGCAGCACCTCGGCGTTGACGTTGGTCGGGATGCCGCCCATGGCGTAGTGCGCCGTCGGCATCACGGGCACCGGTTCGGTGACCGGGTCGACGCCGAGGTAGGTGCGGGCGAACTCGGTGATGTCCGGCAGTTTGGTCTCGAGCACTTCGGCGCCCAGGTGGGTGCAGTCCAGGTACAGGTAGTCCTTGTTCGGTCCGGCGCCGCGGCCCTCCGCGACCTCCTTGACCATGCAGCGCGCGATGATGTCGCGCGGGGCGAGGTCCTTGATCGTCGGGGCGTACCGCTCCATGAAGCGCTCGCCTGAGGCGTTGCGCAGGATCGCGCCCTCACCACGGGCTCCCTCGGTGAGGAGGATGCCGAGGCCGGCGAGGCCGGTCGGGTGGAACTGGAAGAACTCCATGTCCTCGAGCGGAAGGCCCTGGCGCCAGATGATGCCGACGCCGTCACCGGTGAGGGTGTGCGCGTTCGAGGTGGTCTTGTAGATCTTGCCGAAGCCGCCGGTCGCGAAGATGAAGGCCTTGCCCTGGAAGACGTGCAGTTCGCCGCTCGACAGGTCGAGTGCGACGACGGCGGACGGCTGGTCGACACCGTCGACCGGGGTCATCACGAGGTCGAGCACGTAGTACTCGTTGAAGAAGTTGATGCCGCGCTTGACGCAGTTCTGGTACAGGGTCTGCAGGATCATGTGGCCGGTGCGGTCGGCGGCGTAGCAGGCGCGGCGCACGGGCGCCTTGCCGTGGTCGCTCGTGTGGCCGCCGAAGCGGCGCTGGTCGATCTTGCCCTCCGGGGTGCGGTTGAAGGGCAGGCCCATGTTCTCGAGGTCGATGACCGCGTCGATGGCCTCCTTCGCGAGGATCTCAGCCGCGTCCTGGTCGACGAGGTAGTCGCCGCCCTTGACGGTGTCGAAGGTGTGCCACTCCCAGTTGTCTTCCTCGACATTGGCGAGCGCTGCGGCCATGCCGCCCTGGGCGGCTCCCGTGTGCGAACGGGTCGGGTAGAGCTTGGAGATGACCGCGGTGCTTGCCCCTGGTCCGGCCTCGATGGCTGCGCGCATCCCTGCGCCGCCTGCTCCCACGATCACGATGTCGAACTTGTGGTAGTGCACGCCGTCGATCACGGTGGATTCGGTCGGTGCGGTGTTTGATACATCCGTCATGTGCTGGTGTGAGCTCCTAGATGGCCGGGCAGAACGTGGGAAGAAGGTCGGCGGGCGAACCGGCCGGGCAGGGGTCGAAGGTGAAGACCACGAGCGTGCCGAGCACGATCAGGATCACGACGGCGGCGAGGATGGCCCACTTGAAGATGCCGCGGGTGACCCGCTGGGTCGCGTAGTCGTTCACGATCGTGCGCATGCCGTTGCCGCCGTGGATCAGGGCGAGCCAGAGCATCGCCACGTCCCACCACTGCCAGAACGGGCTCGCGAGCTTGCCGGCGACGAAGCCGAAGTTGAGGGCGTCGACGCCCTTGCCGATCATCAGGTTCACGAAGAGGTGACCGAAGATGAGCACGATGAGCACGACGCCGGAGCCGCGCATGTAGATCCAGCCCCATTTTTCCCAGTTGGTGCCGCGCTTGCCCGTCGGGCGCGCGTATGGGCTCCTGGGGGAGTCGAGTGTGGTTGCCATGGCTGCTCCTCCTAGTGACTGAAGACGTTCATGAGGTGGCGGGGGGCGAAGCCCAGCATCGTGACGACCCAGAGGCCGATGACGACGTAGAACATCACCTTCTGGTACTTCGCGCTCCAGAAGTCGATCAGGATGATCCGGATCCCGTTGAACGCGTGGAACACGATCGCCGCGACGAGCGCCGTCTCGCCGAGACCCATGATCGGCGTCTGGTAAGTCGAGATGACCGCGTTGTACGCCTCGGGGCTCACGCGCACGAGCGCCGTGTCCAGAATGTGGACCAGCAGAAAGAAGAAGATCGCAACACCGGTGATCCGGTGGAGGACCCACGACCACATACCCTCGCGGCCCCGGTACAGGGTTCCTGCGGGGCGGCGTGACGTGGTCTTCTGCTGGGATGTCAATGTCCGTGCCGATTGCTGAGGCATGACCAACCTTCCCTGGCTGAATGAGCGGCCTCGAATAGTGCAGGCCGGCACTGCGCTGGTGCGCGTGCAACCATCCTAAGTGTCTCTAGGCCGAGATATTATCCGCGAGGGCCCTCAGCGCTGCATTGACAGCGGAACCGCCGTCATCACGCGGATGGCGGCACGTTCGTCGATGACTTTGTCGTAGTAACCGACAAGGGTTTCACAGACGTTCTCCCACGAGCGGCCGAGCACCGCCCTCCTGCCGGATTCGCCCATCCGCAGCCGGAGCGGCGCGTCATCCACGAGCCGCGTGACACAGCGCCGCAGATCGCGTTCGTCGTCTGGAGTGAAGAGGAATCCGTTGTCGCCGTGCGCGACGAGGTCGATCGGGCCGCCGGCGTGCGGGGCGACGACGGGGAGCCCAGCCGCGTGCGCCTCCTGGATCGTCTGGCCGAAGGTCTCTTCGGTCCCGGCGTGCACGAAGACGTCGAACGCGGCGTAAGCGTCGGCGAGGGCGGACCCGGAGAGCCGGCCGAGCCACGTCACCGGCACGCCGGCGAGTTCGCGCTGGATGAGCGGCACGGACGGCCCGTCGCCGACGAGGGCGACACGGATGCCCGGAACGCCCCTGAGGGCACGGAACCGTTCGACCTGTTTCTCCGGCGCCATCCGGCCGACGTAGCCGACCACGACCTCACCGTTCGGGGACAGGCGCTTGCGCAGCTCGGCGACGGCCGGTTCGCTCCTCCGGTTCGGGTGGTAGCCGACGAGGTCGACGCCGCGCGTCCACCGGGCGAGCCTGCGCACGCCGACCCGTTCGAGGTCCGCCATCGAGGCAGAGGAGGGCACGAGGGTGAGGTCGGCGCCGTCGTGGATCCACTTGACGAGGCGCCAGGCGACCTTCGTCGCCTGGCCGAGCCGGTTGCGCCTGGCGTAACCGGCGACATCCGTCTGGAAGATCGCGACGCTCGGGATGTCGAGGCGGTTCGCCGACGCGATGCCTTGGGCGCCGAGGAGGAACGGGGAGGCCGCGTGCACGACGTCCGGGCCGAAATCGGCGAGCAGGCGCTGCACGTGCGGGCTCGGCATCCCGACAGGGAACTGGCGGTAGGAGACGGCGGGGACGCTGAACACCGGGAAACCCGCGTATTCGGAAGGAGCACCGGCGGGGGCGATGACGATCGCCTCGTGCCCGGTGCGCTGCAGGTGCTCGAGCACCTTGCAGACGCTCGTGGTGACCCCACTGACCGTGGGGAGGAAACTTTCACTGACGACAGCAACCCGCATGTTTCGAGCGTATGCACCCCTCGAAACAAGCACGTGAATACCCGGAACCACTGCGTGAATACCCGGTGAACAGCCCCCCGGCGGCCTGTAGTCTGGCCGAATGACCCAGGCACCTGACCCACTCGAGCGCTTCTACAGCGTGATCCCCGCCGGCGGCATCGGATCCCGCCTGTGGCCGCTCTCCCGCGCGGACGCGCCGAAGTTCCTGCACGACCTCACCGGGTCAGGCCAGACCCTGCTCAGGGACACCTGGGACCGGCTGGCCCCCCTCGCCGGCGACCAGCGCATCATGGTCGTCACCGGTCGCGCGCACCGCGCCGCCGTCGAGGCGCAGCTGCCGGAGCTCGCCGACCTCAATGTCGTGCTCGAGAGCGAGCCGCGCGAGTCGACGGCGGCCATCGGCCTCGCCGCCGCCATCCTCGAGAAACGCGAACCCGGCGTCATCATCGGGTCCTTCGCGGCCGACCACGTCATCAAGGGCGCCATCCTGTTCCGCCAGACCATCGTCGAGGCCGTCGCGGCAGCGGATGCCGGGTACATCGTCGCGATCGGCATCCGGCCGACGGAGCCCGCGATCGGATTCGGCTACATCAAGACGGCCGCGCCGCTCGATATCCCGGGGGCGCCGAACGCGCAGTCCGTCGACTCCTTCGTCGAGAAGCCCGACCTCGCGACGGCGGAGGCGTACGTCGCGAGCGGCCACTACCTCTGGAACGCGGGAATGTTCATCGCCAGGGCCGATCGCCTGCTCGAAGAGATCGGCGCTGCGGAGCCCGAGCTGCTCGCCGGGCTCCTCGAGCTCGCCGATGCCTGGGACACCCCGCGTCGCGGCGCCGTCGTCGACAAGGTCTGGCCGAAGCTCAAGAAGATCGCCATCGACTACACCGTCGCGGAGCCGGTCGCGGCCCGCGGCCAGCTCGCCGTCATCCCCGGCCAGTTCGACTGGGACGACGTCGGCGACTTCGCGTCGATCGCCAAGATCCACGCGAACGGGCGGAAGCGCGACCTGGCGATCCTCGGTGAGGGCGCACGCGTTCTCGCGGACTCGTCGAGCGGAATCGTCGTGAGCCACACCGGCCGGATGATCGCGCTGATCGGCGTCGAGGACATCGTCGTCATCGACACGCCGGACGCTCTGCTCGTGACGACGAGCGCGAATGCGCAGAAAGTGAAGGCCGTCGTCGACGCCCTCAAGCTCTCCGGGAGCAGCGACGTGTTGTAGCCGACACCGTCTGAATCGTTTGTGCCGGTCTCCGGCTAATTGTGCACGGATTTGTTTCGTACAGGTAGCGGGTTGATAACGCTTAGCGCACCTATCGAGTTTGCTCAACTGAGCAGTGAAACATTGGGTAACCTGATTGCACACAGCCCCGTCGAACCCGCGCCGGGCCAGCAATGGAGGTCATCTTGACAATCACCAAACGAAGGGCCGTTTTCAGCGGACTCGCCACCCTGGGCGCCGTAGCCCTGCTCGCCGGTTGTGCGGCGGCGCCGAGCACCGGCGGCGCCACGTCGACCGCTGCGGTCACCGACTTCACCCCCTGCATCGTTTCCGACGCCGGCGGCTTCGACGACAAGTCCTTCAACCAGTCGAGCTTCGACGGAATGACCCAGGCAGCGGATGCCCTCGGCGTCAAGTTCAAGCAGGCGGAGTCCAAGACGACCGACCAGTACGCGGGCAACGTCAGCAGCATGGTCGACCAGAACTGCAACTTCATCCTCACGGTCGGCTTCGCGCTCGCGAACACCACCCGCGACGCGGCCAAGGCCAGCCCCACGACCGACTTCGCCATCATCGACTCCGCACTGTCGAATGACGACTTCAGCCCCCTTGCCCTCGACAACGTCAAGCCGGTGCTCTACGACACCGCCCAGGCCGCCTTCCTCGCCGGTTACCTCGCTGCGGGCACCACCAAGACCGGCATCGTCGGCACCTACGGCGGCAAGCAGTTCCCATCCGTGACGATCTTCATGGACGGCTTCGCCGATGGCGTGACGTACTACAACACCCAGAAGTCGAAGTCCGTCAAGCTCCTCGGCTGGGACAAGGCCGCCCAGGCCGGAACCTTCGCCGGCAGCTTCGACGACATCAACCAGGGCAAGGCGCTCAGCACCAACCTGATCGACCAGGGCGCCGACATCATCCTTCCGGTTGCCGGACCGCTCTTCCAGGGCACCGCGCAGGCCATCCAGGACTCCGGCAAGGACGTTGCCATCGTCGGCGTCGACAGCGACCTCTACGCGACCGCACCGGCCACGAAGGCGCTCTACCTCACCTCGATCATGAAGCAGATGGCGGATGCGACCAAGGCGATCGTCGTTGACGCGGCGAACGGCAAGTTCAGCGCGACCCCGTACATCGGCACCCTCGAGAACAAGGGCGTCGACATCGCGCCCCTGCACGACTGGGAATCCAAGGTCGACCCCGCGCTCGTGAAGGAGGTCGACGCGATCAAGGCCGACATCATCAGCGGCAAGCTCACGGTCACGTCGCCGTCCACCCCGAAGTAACACACCAGGAAGTGCCATCGCGGGGAGGCCAGCGAGAGCTGGCCTCCCCGTGTGCTTTAACCCCCGGCCGCTGACCCCCCGGCCGGCTGCTCAATAGAATCGGGAAGTATGAAGCTCGAACTTCGCGGCATTACGAAGAGATTCGGTGCCCTGGTCGCCAACGACCACATCAACCTCACTGTCGAGGCCGGCGAGATCCACGCGCTGCTCGGCGAGAACGGTGCAGGGAAGTCCACCCTGATGAACGTGCTCTACGGCCTCTACCGGGCCGAAGAAGGCGAGATCCTGCTCGACGACGTCGTCCAGCACTTCTCCGGACCCGGCGACGCCATGGCCGCCGGCATCGGCATGGTGCACCAGCACTTCATGCTCATCCCCGTCTTCACCGTCGCCGAGAACGTCATGCTCGGCCACGAAGAGACCGGGTTCGGCGGCCACCTCGATCTCCCGGCCGCCCGCCGCCGGGTGACCGAGATCTCGGCCAGGTTCGGGTTCGACGTCGACCCCGACGCCCTCGTCGAGGACCTCCCCGTCGGAGTGCAGCAGCGGGTCGAGATCATCAAGGCGCTCTCCCGCGATGCGAAGGTGCTCGTCTTCGACGAGCCGACCGCGGTGCTCACCCCGCAGGAGACCGACGAGCTGATGGGCATCATGCGCCAGCTGCGCGACTCCGGCACCTCGATCGTCTTCATCACCCACAAACTCCGGGAGGTGCGCGCCGTCGCGGACCGGATCACCGTCATCCGCCTCGGTGCCGTCGTCGGCCAGGCCTCGCCCACCGCGAGCAACGAGGAACTCGCCACGATGATGGTCGGCCGCGCCGTCGACCTCACCGTCGACAAGTCCCCGGCCGCGCCCGGTGCCCCTGCCCTCGTCGTCACCGACCTCACTGTGCTCGACCCGCGCGGGCAGGTGCTCGTCAACAACGTGAGCTTCACCGTGCACGCCGGCGAGATCCTCGCCATCGCCGGAGTGCAGGGAAACGGGCAGACCGAGCTGACCGAGGCCCTGATGGGCCTCCAGCCGCGCGTCTCCGGCGACATTACCCTCGACGGTGCCTCGCTCCGCAACCACACCGTGCGCCGGATCCTCGACGCCGGCGTCGGCTTCGTGCCAGAGGACCGCACAGAGGACGGCCTCGTCGGCGAATTCACGATCGCAGAGAACCTGATGCTCGACCGGTCGCACCAGCCGCCGTTCGTCAAACGCTTCAACGTCCAGCTATCCTTCCTCGCCCGGTTCGCCGAGGACAAGGTCAAGGAATTCGATGTGCGCTCCCAGGGCATCGACACACTCGTCGCCCGCCTCTCCGGCGGAAACCAGCAGAAGGTCGTCCTCGCCAGGGAGCTCAGCCGCGACCTGCGCCTCTTCATCGCCGCCCAGCCGACCCGCGGCCTCGACGTCGGTTCGATCGAATTCGTGCACGAGCGCATCATCGCGACCCGGGATGCCGGCACCCCGGTCATCGTGATCTCGACCGAACTCGACGAGGTCGCCGCGCTCGCCGACCGGATCCTGGTGATGTTCCGCGGCCGCGTCGTGGGCATCGTCCCCGGCGACACCCCCCGGGCCGTACTGGGGCTGATGATGGCCGGCGAAACGCCGACCGAAGAAGGAGCGGCAGCATGAGCGAGACCCTGCAGACCCCGCCGGTTTCCAGCGGGAAGCCGGTCGGGCCGGACCAGCCTGACCAGCCGAGTCGCGCGTACCAGGTCTTCCGTGAGATCACGACCGGGAACGCCATCATCTCCGTCCTCGCCGTCGTCCTCGCCCTGCTCGTCGGCGCGATCCTGATCGCCTTCACCAACGAGGACGTCCAGAATGCGTCGGTCTACTTCTTCTCCCGACCGGGCGACACCGTCGTCGCGGCCTGGAATTCCGTGTCCGGCGCGTACTCCGCCCTGTTCCAGGGGTCGATCTACAACTTCCGCAAGCCGGATTTCGCGTCCGGGATCAAACCGCTCACCGAGACCCTCACCTTCGCGACCCCGCTGATCGCGGCCGGCCTCGGCGTTGCGCTCGGCTTCCGTGTCGGGCTGTTCAACATCGGCGGTCGCGGCCAGATGCTCATCGCGGCCGCGCTCGGCGGTTGGGTGGCCTTCGCGCTCGACCTGCCCGCCGGCATCCACCTGGTCGTCGCCCTCGTCGTCGGTGTCGCAGGCGGCGCACTCTGGGGCGGCATCGTCGGCCTGCTCAAAGCACGCACCGGTGCGCACGAGGTCATCACGACGATCATGCTGAACTACGTCGCCTACTACCTCGTCAGCTACCTGCTGCGCGACGGCTTCCTGAAGACGCCGGGGTCCAACAACCCGCAGAGTCCCGCGAGCAAACCGACGGCCGTGTTCCCCGACCTGCTCGGCCCCGCGTACAACCTGCACCTCGGGTTCATCCTCGTGATCATCGCGACGATCTTCACCTGGTGGCTGTTGTCGCGCTCGAATCTCGGCTTCCAGTTCCGCGCCGTGGGGCTCAACCCGCACGCGGCCCGGGTGGCCGGGATCAGCGTCGACCGGATGTACGTCTACGCGATGCTGTTCTCCGGCGGCCTCGTCGGCCTCGCAGGCATCAACCAGGTACTCGGCACGTCGACGAGCGGTTTCGACGCCGGCATCGACTCCGGCATCGGGTTCGACGCGATCACCGTCGCGCTGCTCGGCCGCTCACGCCCGTGGGGGGTCTTCGCCGCAGGCATCCTCTTCGGCGCCTTCAAGGCGGGCGGGTTCTCGATGCAGGCAGCAGAGGGCGTCCCGATCGATATCGTGCTGATCGTGCAGTCCCTCATCGTCCTGTTCATCGCGGCGCCGCCCCTCGTGCGCGCCATCTTCCGGCTGCCGACGCCGGGCCAGAAGACCCCCGGTGCGAAGACGCCCCGGAAACGCACCACGACACCCACGGAGGTGGTGGCCTCGTGAGCACTCCGACAACCGTTTCACCGGCCGGGTCCACCGGACCGGGCGCAGCAGTCACTGCCGCAGGGCCCGACTTCGAGCAGATCAAGAGCTGGAAGACCCCGATCGCCCTCGCGATCTTCACTGTGCTCGGCTTCCTGCTGCTCGTCGTCTTCGGTCGTGACGGCGAGAGCACCATGCGCCTGTCCACCACGACCGACCTGATTCAGCTGCCCGACGTGGTCCTGCCCACCCGGCCGACCGGCATCGCGGTCGTCGCCCTCCTGCTCCTGATCACGGCGGCGAGCGGATGGCTCGTGCGCTCGAAGGCGAAGGTGCCGATCTGGCTCGTCACCGTGTTCGCGGTGTTCCTGCTGGTCGGCTTCCTGGCCTGGGCCTCCGCCGACCACACGATCCCCGTGCCCGGGCTGCTCTTCGGGTCGCTGAGCCTCGCCGTCCCGCTCATCTTCGGTGCGCTCGGCGGCGTCATCTCCGAACGGGTCGGCGTGGTCAACGTCGCGATCGAGGGCCAGCTGCTGGCGGGTGCGTTCACCTCGGCGATGGTCGCGTCGATCACCCAGCAGCCGCTGCTCGGGCTTGTCGCGGCGATGGTCGCCGGCGTGCTCGTCTCCTTCGTGCTCGCCGCGTTCGCGATCAAGTACTTCGTCGACCAGGTCATCGTCGGCGTCGTGCTCAACGTGCTCGTCTCCGGGGTCACCGGCTTCCTGTTCTCCCAGCTGCTCGCCCCGAACGCAGGGACGCTCAACAGCCCGCCGAGGTTCGAGAACATCAACATCCCGCTGCTGAGCGAGATCCCGATCATCGGCCCGGTCTTCTTCCGGCAGACCCTGATCGTCTACATCATGTACGTGGCCGTGGCGTGCGTGTACTTCGGCCTCTTCCACACCAAGTGGGGCCTCCGCCTGCGCGCCGTCGGCGAGCATCCTCAGGCCGCGGACACCGTGGGCATCAACGTCGCCCGCACCCGGTTCTGGAACGTCTCCCTCGCGGGCGCGATCGCCGGTCTCGGCGGGGCGTACTTCACCCTCGGCTCGGTCGGCGCCTTCGGCAAAGAGATGACAGCCGGCGCCGGGTTCATCGCCCTCGCCGCCGTCATCTTCGGCCGCTGGGACCCGATCAGGGCCACCCTCGCCGCGCTGCTCTTCGGCTTCGCGAGCAACCTGCAGAACGTGCTCAGCATCATCGGCTCCCCGGTGCCGAGCGAATTCATGCTGATGCTGCCCTACCTCGTCACGATCTTCGCCGTCGCCGGCCTCGTCGGCCAGTCACGGGGGCCAGCGGCCTCCGGAAAGCCGTACATCAAATCGTGAGCTCCCGAAAGAACGAACCCGCGCGAAAGAACGAACCGGAGTCCGGCCACGTGGCTCCCGCCATCGACTGGGCGCTCCTCCGCAGCACCGCGACCGAGGCGATGAGCCTCGCGTACGCGCCGTACTCGAAGTTCCCCGTCGGCGCGGCGGCCCTCGTCGACGACGGCAGGGTGATCAGCGGATGCAACGTGGAGAACGCCTCGTACGGCCTCACGCTGTGCGCGGAGTGCGCCCTCGTCTCCGTGCTGCACCTCACCGGCGGCGGCAGGTTCCTCGCTTTCAGCTGCGTCGACGGCAACGGCAACCTGCTGATGCCGTGCGGCCGCTGCCGCCAGCTCCTCTACGAACACTCCGCACCCGGCATGCTGCTGGAAACAGTCTCGGGCCTCCGCACCATCGACCAGGTCCTGCCGGACGCCTTCGGGCCCCGCCAGCTCGCCGACTACCGGGAAGAACACCAGTGAACACCCAGACCCACCTCGAAGCCTTCGACGCCGTCGACCTGATCCGCACCAAGCGCGACCACGGCGAACTCGCCACCCCCCAGATCGACTGGCTGATCGACGCGTACACCCGCGGCTACGTCGGCGACGAGCAGATGGCCGCGATGACCATGGCGATCTTCCTGAACGGCATGACCCGCCGGGAGATCAAGGACCTCACCCTCGCCATGATCAACAGCGGCGAGCGGATGAGCTTCGCCGGCCTCGGCAAGCCGACAACCGACAAGCACTCCACCGGCGGCGTCGGCGACAAGATCACCCTCCCGCTGATGCCGCTCGTCGCGGTCTTCGGCGCGGCCGTTCCGCAGCTTTCCGGCCGCGGCCTCGGGCACACCGGCGGCACCCTCGACAAGCTCGAGTCGATCCCCGGCTGGCGCGCCCACCTCAGCAACGAGGAGATGTTCGCCCAGCTCCGCGACCACGGCGGCGTGATCTGCGCGGCGGGCGGCGGCCTCGCCCCGGCCGATGGCAAGCTCTACGCCCTCCGCGACATCACCGGAACCGTCGAGGCGATCCCGCTGATCGCCTCCTCGATCATGTCGAAGAAGATCGCGGAGGGCACGAGCGCGCTCGTCCTCGACGTGAAATTCGGGTCCGGCGCATTCCTGAAGGACATCGAGCTCTCCCGGGAGCTCGCCCGCACGATGGTCGCGCTCGGCGAGGATGCCGGGGTGGCGACATCCGCCCTGCTCACCAACATGAACGTGCCGCTCGGCTTCGCGATCGGAAATGCGAACGAGGTCCGCGAATCGGTCGAGGTGCTCGCCGGCGGCGGGCCTGCAGACGTCGTCGAGCTCACGATCGCCCTCGCGACCGAGATGCTCGAGCTCGCCGGGATCACCGGCGTCGACGTCGCCGCTGCCCTCACCGACGGGCGGGCCATGGACAAGTGGCGCGAGGTCATCCGCGCCCAGGGCGGCGACCCGGATGCCGCACTGCCGGTCGCGAAGGAAACCCACATCGTCACGGCAGACCGTGACGGGGTGCTCGTCGAGCAGCAGGCGCTGCCGTTCGGGATCGGCGCCTGGCGTCTCGGGGCGGGCCGTGCCCGCAAGCAGGACCCCGTGCAGCACGCCGCAGGGATCGACCTGCACGCCAAGCCGGGCGACACCGTGCGCGCAGGGCAGCCGCTCTTCACCCTCAGCGCCGACGAGCCGGAGCGTTTCACCAGGGCCCTGGAGGCCCTCGAGGGCGCATACCGGATCGGCGACCCCGGCGAGCCCGTGCTCGACGGCGGCCCCCTCATCGCCGAGCGCATCGGTCGCTGAGCACTGCTCGATCTCCGCACGGAACCGGTGTGTTGCCGATCACAATAAATTACGGGAGATATGCCTGGGGAGGAGCCGGGGGAGGCCGGGGCCGGTAGATTGGTGAGCGTGAATACGAGCCTTGAGGAATTCCTGCTGCCCGGTGGTACGAGCATCAATGCGCTGCCCAAAATATCGCTGCACGACCACCTCGACGGCGGCCTGCGCCCCCAGACGATCATCGAGCTCGCCGAGGCCATCGGTCTCGCCCTGCCGTCGACGGAAGCTGCCGCCCTCGGCGATTGGTTCGCCGACCAGGCCAACTCCGGCTCGCTCGTGGATTACCTCAAGACCTTCGATGTGACGACGGCCGTGATGCAGACCCGTGAGGGCCTCACCAGGGTCGCCCACGAATTCGTGCTGGACCTCGCAGCAGACGGTGTCATCTACGGGGAGATCCGCTGGGCACCCGAACAGCACCTCACCCGCGGGCTCACCCTCGACCAGGTTGTCGAGGCCGTGCAGGAGGGGCTCGAGTCCGGCGTCGACGAGGCGGCAGAATTCGGGTCCACCATCCGGGTCGGCCAGCTCATCACCGCGATGCGCCACGCGAACCGCGGCCTCGAGATCGCCGAACTCGCCGTACGCCACCGCGGCAACGGCGTCGTCGGCTTCGACATCGCCGGAGCGGAGCTCGGCTTCCCCGCCCGCAACCACATCGCAGCATTCGACTACCTCGCCAAGGAGTTCATGCCGGTCACGGTGCACGCCGGAGAGGCCGACGGGCTGGGCAGCATCCGCGGCGCCCTCTTCGACGGCCGCGCACTGCGCCTCGGTCACGGCGTGCGCCTCGCCGAAGACATCGTGATCGGCCGCGAGGACGACGACAACACCTACGTCACCCTCGGCCCGGTCGCACAGTGGGTGCGCGACCGCGAGATCGCCCTCGAACTGAGCCCGTCGTCGAACCTGCAGACCGGCGCAATCGCCGCCTGGGGTGACGACCTGCTCGACCACCCCTTCGACCTGCTCTACCAGCTCGGCTTCCGGGTCACCGTCAACACCGACAACCGGCTGATGAGCGACACGAGCCTGAGTCAGGAACTCGCGCTGCTGAGCGACGCCTTCGGCTACGACATCGACGACCTCGAGGTCTTCCAGCTCAACGCCGCCCAGTCCGCGTTCCTCCCGCTCGAAGAGCGCGAAGAGCTCGCCGACGCCATCGTCGCGGGCTTCGAAGAGGCCTGAGAGTCCGCAGACCCCGCCACGCAACCCCAGTGAAAGAACCTATGCAACTCCCAGACCTGCCTCTTACCGCCATCGCGATCGGCATCCACGTGGCCGACTGGCGCACCGCCGTGACCGCGGCCGGCGACGGTCTCGAGCGCTCGGGGTCGACAGGCCCCGGCTACACGAAACGGATGATCGACGTCATCGAAGAGTTCGGCGCCTACGTCGTGATCGCCCCCGGCCTGGCCCTCGCCCACGCGCGCCCAGGCCCCGATGTCCTCGCAGAGGGCCTGAGCATCGTGACCCTCGCGGAACCCGTCGCCTTCGGCCACCCGCACAACGACCCGGTCAGCGTGGTCCTCGGCCTCGCCGTGACGACGGGCGATGAGCACGTGCTGCTCGTCGCCGAACTCGCGAACCTCTTTAATGACCCGCGGGTCATCCCTGCGCTTGCGGCCGCGACGGATGCCGCCGGCATCCGTTCGCTGCTCGGCGTGACGGCACCCGCCGGAGAAGCCAGCGGGGTCCAGGAATGAAGATCGTCGCCCTGTGCGGGGTCGGAGTCGGCACCTCCGCGATCCTGAAGATGAACGCAGAACGGGCTCTCGCCCGGCTCGACATCGACGCCGAGGTGACGGCGACCGACGTTGCCTCCGTGCAGACCGTCGGCGCGGACGCGCAGGTGATCCTGACCTCATCGGAGCTCGTGGCCCACATCGGCAAGACCAACGCGGACATCGTCGTGATCGACAACTATTTCGACGTCGACGAGCTCACCACCAAGCTCGAGGAAGCGCTCGGCTGAACCCGGAGCGGTGCGGAGGTTCTAGCCCTACGCGATGAGCTCGCGCATACCGCGCTCGAGCTCGGCGAGCACGGCGTTGGCGGCGACCTGGCGCTCCACCACCGTGCCGACGACGCTGCTCGTGTCGAGGTAGACCTTGAGCTTGGGCTCCGTGCCGCTCGGGCGCACCATCACGCGGGCGCCTCCGACGAGTCGGATCCGGAGCACATCGCTCGGGGGCAGGCCGAGGAAGCCGCCGGCGAGGTCGTCGATGTGGTCGACGCGGATCCGGCCGATGAACACCGGCGGGTTCGAGCGCAGCCGGTCCATCACCCGGGAGATCGACGACAGGTCGGTGACGCGCACCGAGATCTGGCTCGACGAGAAGTGCCCGAAACGGCCGCTGAAGTGGTGCAGGTGGTCCGCGAGGGTGAAGCCCTCGTTCTTCAGGTCGCTCACGAGGGAGAGCAGCGCGAGGGCCGCGGAGATGCCGTCCTTGTCGCGCACGGTCGTCGGATTCACGAGGTAGCCGAGGGCTTCCTCGTAGCCGAAGACGAGACCGGGGGCGCGG
Source organism: Cryobacterium sp. RTC2.1 (assembly GCF_035018685.1). Taxonomy (NCBI): domain Bacteria; kingdom Bacillati; phylum Actinomycetota; class Actinomycetes; order Micrococcales; family Microbacteriaceae; genus Cryobacterium; species Cryobacterium sp. RTC2.1. The sequence goes on along the minus strand of NZ_JASJXJ010000001.1, from coordinate 65,741 downwards.
GAGACCCACTTGAACCCGGTGAGGGTCTCTTCGAAGCGCATGCCGTAGGCATCCGCCACGGCCTTCAGCGCAGGCGACGAGACGATCGAGCAGGCCAGGGTGCCGTTGCGCGGGGCTGGGGCGGAGGTTTCCGCGTCGTCGTCCGTGGCGGCGTCGTCGGCGAGGGGCGCCAGTTCTGCCCGTTCCGCTGCACGCCAGCCGAGGATCGCACCGACCTCGTTGCCGGTGAGGCGACGGTAGCCGCCCGCGGCGTCGGCGTCGGGGATCGCGATCGCGAGGCGGTCGGCGTCCGGGTCGTTCGCGATGACGAGTTCGGCGTCGATCTCGCGGGCGGTCGCGAAGGCGAGGTCGAGGGCGCCCGGCTCCTCCGGGTTCGGGAACGCGACGGTCGGGAAGGTCGGGTCCGGGGCGATCTGCGCGTCGACGAGGGTCGGCAGGTCGTAGCCCGCAGCCTCGAGCACGCGGCGGGTGGTGTCCCAGCCGACCCCGTGCATGGCCGTGTAGACGGCGTTGACCTGGGCGCGCGGCGGGCCGACGGTTGCGGCGGTCGCGGCGATGTAGGCCTGGACGACGGTCTCCTCCGCGGTCTCGTAGGCGCCGCGCGGCAGGTCGGGGATGGTCGTGTGCGTCGCCACGCGGTGGATCTCCGCCGCAATGAACGCGTCGTCCGGTGAAACGATCTGGGACCCGCTGTTCGCGCCGCCGAGGTAGACCTTGTAGCCGTTGTCGGCCGCGGGATTGTGCGAGGCGGTGACCATGACGCCGGCGCTCGCGTCGAGGTGGCGGACGGCGAAGGCGAGGACGGGCGTCGGCAGCAGGCGGGGCAGCAGGATGGCGCGGACGCCGGCACCCGCCATGATCGCGGCACTGTCGGCCGCGAAGACCTGGGAGTTCTTGCGGCCGTCGTAGCCGATCACGACGGAGGGGGTCTGGCCGGGAAGGGCGGTTCCGATCAGGAACGCGGCGAGGCCGGCCGCGGCCTGGGACACGAGGACGCGGTTCATCCGGTTGGAGCCGGCGCCGATCGCGCCGCGGAGGCCGGCCGTCCCGAAGGCGAGGCGCTCGTCGAAGCGGGCGTGCAGCTCGGTGATTGCTGCCTCGTCCGCGGACTGTGCCCCGCGGAGCAGGGCGCGCAGCTCGGCCTGGGTCTCGGGGTCCGGGTCCTGGGCGAGCCAGGCGGTGGCCGCGGCGAACGTGGCGGCGTCGTCGGGCGCAGGGGCCGGTGCGGACGTCGTCGATGCCCCAACGGGGTGGGCGAGCGCTGCCGGGACGAAGGCCGCCGCGACGGTGGCGTCCATTTCCGCGGTGACGGGGGCCTGCTCGTCCGCGGCGGATGCCGGGTGGGCCGTCAGTGGGGCAGCGGCGGGTTCCTGGGCTGCCGCCGGAACCACCGGCGATGCCGGGGCTTCCGGGGTGGGCGGAACGGGCTCCGCTGATTCGGCTGCTGCCGCTACCGGAATCTCCACGATCTCGAGCGCGAGGGTCGGGGGCAGTGCGGAAGCGGGAGCATCCGGCAATGCCCGGTGACGCCCGCGCGCGCGGACCTCACCGGTGCCGGTCAGCCCGGCGTCGACGGGCCCTGTGCTCGTGGGCCCCGTGTTCGTGGGCCCTGTGCCGGTCTCGGTCGCGCTCACAGGGCGGCCACGATCCTGGCGAGGAGTGCGCTGATCACGGGTTCGGCCTGCTTGCCTGCGACGAGCACTTCGGCGTGGCTGAGCGGCTCCTTCTGGATCCCGGCCGCGAGATTGGTGATGAGGGACAGGCCGAGGATCTCCATGCCGGCCTGGCGGGCGGCGATGGCCTCGAGCGCCGTCGACATGCCGACGATGTGGCCGCCGATCGCCTTCGCCATCTGCACCTCGGCGGGGGTCTCGTAGTGCGGTCCGCGGAACTGGCAGTAGACGCCCTCGTCGAGCCCGGGGTCGATGGTGCGGGCGAGGTCGCGCAGCCGCTTCGAATAGAGGTCGGTCAGGTCGATGAAGGTCGCGCCTTCGAGCGGCGAGTCCGCGGTGAGGTTGATGTGGTCGCTGATCAGCACCGGCGTTCCGGGGGTCCAGGTCTCGCGGATGCCGCCCGCCCCGTTGGTGAGGATCATGGTCGTCGCGCCCGTTGCCGCAGCGGTGCGTACGCTGTGCACGACCCGGCGGACGCCGTGGCCTTCGTAGTAGTGGGTGCGCGCGCCGATGACGAGAGCCCGCTTGCCGTTCGGCAGGAGCACGGAACGCAGGGTGCCGACGTGGCCTTCGAGCGCGGGGGCGCTGAATCCGGTGATCGACTGCGCGGGGATCGTGTGCGTGGTCTCGCCGATGAGCTCCGCGGCCTTGCCCCACCCGCTGCCGAGGGTCAGCGCGACGTCGTGATGGGTGACGCCGGTCAGCTCGGCGATTTCCTCCGCCGCGATCCGGGCGATCTCGAATGGATCGGTTTGTGGCTCGTCCAGCGGGTTTGCGTCGATCGTCGGCATCCCCCCACTCTATTCGCCCGAACCAATTCGACGGAGATTTTGGGCATTCGGGGCCCAAAGTGCCCTCTCACGCGCGGAAATCTCAGAAACTTCGTCGAATTCGTCCGGCGCGGGCGTTGGGGCGGGCGGATGCCCCCTGCCGGGATTGGTGGCGAAGGGCGGCGGACGGCAGAATGTCACCATGGCCTACGAGTTCGAACGCAAGCAGCAGATCGTCATTCTCGGCGGAGGGCCCGGCGGATACGAAGCGGCGATCGCCGGAGCACAACTCGGGGCGGAGGTCACCCTCGTCGAAGAGGTCGGCGTCGGCGGGTCGGCGGTCATCACGGACGTCGTGCCCTCGAAGTCCCTCATCGCCACCGCTGAGGCCACCAACTCCATCGGCGACGCGACCGAGCTCGGCGTCCAGCTCTACGTGCGCGGGGCCGACGGCAAGCCGAGCCGCCCCGAGGTCGCGATCAACCTCGCCGCCGTCAACAAGCGCCTCCTCGCGCTCGCCCGCCAGCAGTCCGAGGATATGCGGGCCACGCTCGTCACCGCCGGAGTACGCCTCGTGCAGGGCCACGGCCGCCTCGACGGCACGAGCGGCGTGATCGTCGCGACCTCGGAGGCCTCCGGCACCGATTTCGACCGGATCAGCGCCGACACCATCGTCGTCTCCGTGGGCGCGAGCCCGCGCATCCTCCCGACCGCGGTCCCCGACGGTGAGCGCATCCTCACCTGGACCCAGCTCTACAACCTGCGGGCGGTGCCCGAGCACCTGATCGTCGTCGGGTCCGGCGTCACCGGCGCCGAGTTCGCCTCGGCGTACCGGGCCCTCGGTGCCCGCGTCACCCTGATCTCGAGCCGCGACCAGGTGCTGCCCGGCGAGGACGCCGACGCCGCCGCAGTGATCGAGAACGTCTTCAAGCGCAATGGGATGGTCGTCCTCAGCAAGTCCCGCGCCGAATCCGTCGTCGTCACCTCCACCGGGGTGCTCGCGACCCTGTCCGACGGCCGCAAGGTCGAGGGCAGCCACTGCCTGATCGCCGTCGGCTCTGTGCCGAACACCCGCGGGATCGGCCTCGAGGAGGCCGGAGTGCAGCTGACCGACTCCGGGCACATCCGGGTGAACCGGGTCGCCCGCACCTCGATGCCGAACATCTACGCGGCCGGAGACTGCACGACCGAGCTGCCCCTCGCATCGGTCGCCTCGATGATGGGCCGCACGGCGGTGTTCCACGCGATGGGCGACGCGGTGAACCCGATCGAGATCCGCAATGTTGCGGCCAACATCTTCACCCAGCCCGAGATCGCGACCGTCGGCTGGACGCAGAAGCAGATCGAGGACGGGCTCGTGCGCGGGACCATCTACAAGCTGCCCCTCGCCGCGAACCCGCGGGCGAAGATGATGGGGATCAAGGACGGCTTCGTCAAGCTCTTCGCGACCACGACCACCGGCACCGTCATCGGCGGCGTCATCGTCGCCCCGAAGGCGAGCGAACTCATCTTCCCGCTCGCGCTCGCCGTCGAGCACCGGCTCACCGTCGATGAGGTCGCCAGGGCCTTCCCGGTCTATCCGTCGCTGACGGGCTCGATCACGGATGCCGCCCGGGCGATGCACATCGTCCTCTAGTCCCGAACGGATCCCCACACACCCCGCCCCGCGTCCTCGCGAGAGTGCACTTTCGGCCCTTAAAGCGCGGTTTTAAGGGCCGAAAACGTACTCTCGCGGGACGGTGGGTCAGCCCTGGAGGGACTGGCGGATGGCGCGGGGGAGAGCGGCGACGATGATCGCGTGCGACTCGGTGATCAGCTCGCGCACGTGGCCGGCGGGCACGGAGCCGTCGAGTCTCACGGTCACCCAGTGCCGCTTGTTCATGTGGTACCCGGGCTCGATGCCGGCAACGCTGCGGATCAGCCGCGGCACGTTCTCCGGGAGCGCCTTGAGCGTGATCGACCGGCGCGGGGCATCCGGCTGGTCGACGGAGAACATCTTGCCCGCGACCTTCATCACCCGGGCCTCAGGCCCGAACGGGTACGTCTCGACGGCGCCGTTCAGGTCGAGCAGGAACGCGGTCAGTTCGTCCGGATCCACGACGGTCCCCTTTCCCGGCCGACGATGTGCGAGCGGATGCCTGCCGTGCGGTGCCTAAGCGGCGTCGGTCACGGCGAGCAGCAGATGCCCGCTCGACACCGTGGCACCGACGACGGCGCCGATGCTGCCGATCACGCCGTCCTTGTGCGCGGTGAGCGGCTGTTCCATCTTCATGGCTTCGAGCACGAGCAGCAGGTCGCCCTTGACGACGACGTCGCCTTCAGCGACGGCGAGCTTGACGATCGTGGCCTGCATCGGCGCGACCACGGCGTCGCCGATGGCCGTGTTCACCGATTGGGCCACGCCACGGCGACGCGGGGCGGGACCGGCGGTGCTTTCGGCGGTGCCGGGCAGGAGACGCACGGGGAGGCTGACCTCGATGCGGCGGCCCTCGACCTCGACGACGACGTTGTGGCGCTTCTCGGCGGTGCCCTCGTCGGTGAGGGAGCCGTTCCACGGTTCGATGTCGTTGACGAAATCGGTTTCGATCCACCGGGTGTAGATCGAGAACGGCTCGCCGTCCGAGGGTGCGAACGCGGGGTCGCGCACGATCGCGCGGTGGAACGGAAGCACGGTCGGGAGGCCCGCGATGTCGAACTCGTCGAGGGCGCGGCGCGAACGCTCGAGCGCCTCCTCGCGGGTCGCGCCGGTGACGATGAGCTTGGCCAGCAGGGAGTCGAAGGAACCGGAGATGACGTCGCCGGCCTGCACGCCGCTGTCGACGCGCACGCCGGGGCCGCCCGGCGCCCTGAAGACGTGCACGGGGCCGGGAGAGGGCATGAACCCGCGGCCGGGGTCTTCTCCGTTGATCCGGAATTCGAAGGAGTGCCCGCGCGGGATCGGGTCGTCGTAGTCGAGGCGACCGCCCTCGGCGAGGCGGAACTGTTCGCGGACGAGGTCGATGCCCGTGACTTCCTCGGAGACGGGGTGTTCGACCTGGAGCCGGGTGTTGACCTCGAGGAAGGAGACGGTGCCGTCCTGGCCGATCAGGAACTCGCAGGTGCCTGCGCCGAGGTAACCGACCTCCTTGAGGATGGCCTTGGACGCGCGGTACAGCTCGTCGTGCTGAACGGTCGTGAGGAACGGTGCCGGTGCCTCCTCGACGAGCTTCTGATGGCGACGCTGCAGCGAGCAGTCGCGGGTGGAGACGACGACGACGTTGCCGTAGGCGTCCGCGAGGCACTGGGTCTCGACGTGGCGGGGCTTGTCGAGGTACTTCTCGACGAAGCACTCGCCGCGACCGAAGGCGGTGACGGCCTCGCGCACGGCCGAGTCGAAGAGCTCAGGGACCTCTTCGCGGGTGCGGGCGACCTTGAGGCCGCGTCCGCCGCCGCCGAAGGCCGCCTTGATCGCGACCGGAAGCCCGTACTGGTCGATGAAGTCGAGGACCTCTGACGCGCCCTCCACCGGGTTGAGCGTGCCTGGGGCCATCGGAGCGTTCACCCGCTCGGCGATATGCCGCGCGGAGACCTTGTCTCCGAGCTGCTCGATGGCGTCGGGAGACGGGCCGATCCAGACCAGGCCGGCGTCGATCACGGCGCGGGCGAAATCGGCGTTCTCGGCGAGGAAACCGTAGCCGGGGTGCACGGCGTCGGCACCCGAACGGCGGGCGACCGAGAGGATCTTCTCGATGACCAGGTAGGTTTCTGCGCTTGTCGTACCGTCGAGCCCGTACGCCTCATCTGCGAGGCGGGCGTGCACGGCGTCACGATCCTGGTCGGCGTAGACGGCGACCGAGAGAATGCCGCTGTCTTTCGCGGCTCGAATCACCCGGACGGCGATTTCGCCCCGGTTGGCGATGAGGACCTTCGTTATGCGGGACACAGTGCCTGAGCTTATTGGAGATCGCGCCCGAGACTTTGGTTCTCTTCAACAAAAAGAACCCCGAAAAAGGTATGGATGCCTACAAGGCGCCCTCGAAACCCGCTGCGCGTCAGGCTTTCGCGCGGTTCCAGAGGCTCGGCCAGGAGTGGCCGAGCCTCAGCACGAGCCGGCGCAGCGTCGGCAGCGACAAGCCGACCACGGTCGAGGGATCGCCCTCGATGTGGGTGATGAAGGGGGCTCCCAGACTGTCGATCGTGAAGGCCCCCGCCACGAACAGGGGCTCTCCCGTCGCGATGTACGCGTCGAGCTCTGCGTCGTCGATGTCGTCGGCGAAGGTCACGTCGGCGACCGCGACGGCCCCGACGGCTCGGCCGGGCACGCCGGCCCTGTGTTCGATGAGCCAGTGGCCGGAGTAGAGCTGCCCGGTGCGGCCGCGCTGCAGCTCCCAGCGTTCCCTGGCCCGCTCGGCCGTGTGCGGCTTGCCGTAGATCACGCCATCGATGACGAAGACGGAGTCCCCGCCGAGCACAAGGTGCACGTCGTCACCGTCTGCGGCCTCGGCGTCCAGGGCGACGATCGCCCGGGAGACGTCCTCCGCCTTGGCGCGAGCGAGCAACTCGACCGTGTGACGGGGCGTCAGCGGTGCGCCCAGCGTCCGGGCGGCATCCGCTGCGACCTCGTCTTCGTCGACGCCGGGCGCGATCGTGACCGGCTCGATGCCCGCGGCACGCAGGAGCGTGAGCCGGGCCGGAGAGGTCGAAGCCAGATAGAGGCGCATGGTTCCCTTTGTGCGGCGAGATAAGCGGCGATAGAAGCGATGTGGGATGCTCGAACAATGGCCACCAGCAATGACACACCGGCGAATCTCCCCGCACCCGCAGCCGAGGTGGGTACTGAACTCGAACTCCTCGTCACCAACGTAGCTCACGGCGGTATCTTCATCGCCAGGCACGAAGGCCGCGTGGTCTTCGTGAGCGACACCCTGCCGGGGGAGCGCGTGCGCGCCCGGCTCACCTCCGCGAACCACAAGAGCTTCTGGCGCGCGGAGACCGTCGAGGTCCTCGACGCGGCCCGCGAACGCCAGCCGCACATCTGGGCCTCCGCTGCCGTCGAGCGCGACCCGGACGACCGGGCCGGCGGCGCTGAGTTCGGCCACATCGAACTCGGCTTCCAGCGCGAACTCAAGCGCCAGGTGCTCGCAGACTCCCTGAAGCGCATGGCGAAGATCGAGTCCGACGTTGTCGTCGAACCCGTGCCGCTCGGCCCAAACGCCTCGCCAGGCGACGCGGCGGACGGCACAGGCTGGCGCACCCGGGTGCGCCTTCACGTCGACGAAGACGGCACGGTCGGCCCATACGCGGCCCGCTCCCACCGGGTGATCCCCGTCGGCGATCTTCCCCTCGCCGAGCGGATGCTCGAAGCGGCCGCCCCGCTCGACCAGCGTTTCCCCGGAGCGGCTTCAGTCGACGTCGTCTCCCCGAGCCTCGGCACCGTGCAGATCCTCGTCTCGGAGCCGGACGCGCGCGGTAAGCCCAAGGCCACCCCGCGCACCCTGATCCGTGAGGTCGTCGGTGACCGGGAATTCCGTCTCGACGCCGGCGGGTTCTGGCAGGTGCACGTCCGCGCTGCGGACACCCTGTACCACGCCGTCCAGGACCTGATCGATCCCGAGCTGTTCGACCCCCGTGCCACCAACCTCGACCTGTACGGCGGCGTCGGGCTGCTCGCTGCGGCCGTCGGTGACAAGTTCGGCAGCACTGTCCGGATCACCTCCGTCGAGAGCGACGCGCACGCGACCGACTTCGCCGCAGAGAACCTCGCGGAATGGGTCGGAGCGAGCGTTCGCACCGACCGGGTCGACCGCTTCCTGGCCGGCCTGGTCCGGGACGCGAGCGCCGCCGAACGGGCGAAGCACCAGGCGGCGACCGTCGTCCTCGACCCGCCGCGTTCCGGCGCAGGCCACGAGGTCATCGACCAGCTCGCGGTGCTGTCCCCGAAGCAGATCGTGTACGTGGCCTGCGATCCCGTCGCCCTCGCCCGCGATATCGCCCTCCTCAACGGGCACGGATACGAGCTGCGGAAGCTGCGCGCGTTCGATCTCTTTCCGAACACTCATCACGTCGAAGCCGTCGCCCTGCTGTCCAAATAGCTATCGTTGACGTGTACGTGCAATGGAAGAATGTAGGAACAAGTGACGCACCCGACAACACCCGCGACCTCTCCGACCACGACGGCGGATGCCCCCGCCGGCCCTGCCGGTGCGACCCTGGGTTCGACGCACGCCGCTGAAGCGCGTACGCCGCTCGACCACCCGGTCCGGGTGGGCATCGCCGACGATCACGAATCCGTCCGCCTCGGCATCCAGGCCGCCTGCGAGAACGTCGGTTACGAGGTCGTCGCAACCGCGGCGACCGTCCAGGGACTCGTCGACGGGATCGGCGGACGTCCCTGCGACGTGATCGTGCTCGACCTCTCCCTCGGCGACGGCTCCCTCGTCACCGACAACGTGCACCTGGCCCAGAGCACGGGCGCATCGGTGCTCGTGCACAGCATCGCCGACAGGGTCGCCCTCGTTCGCGAGGCCCTCGCTGCGGGCGCCGCCGGCGTCATCCCGAAGTCGTCGCCGACGACGACAGTGATGGCCGCGGTGGCCTCGGTCGCACGCGGCGACGTGCTCAACAACCTCGAATGGGCGACCGCGATCGACGCCGACCGCGATTTCGCCAAGGCCCAGCTCGGCCGCAGGGAACGGGACGTGCTGCACCTCTACGCCTCCGGCCTTCCGCTCAAGATGGTCGCCATGCAGCTCGGCATCGCGCACTCGACCGCGCGGGAGTACCTCGACCGGATCCGCGTGAAGTACGTCGAGGTCGGGCGTCCCGCGCCGACGAAGGTCGACCTGCTGCGCCGGGCCGTTGAAGACGGAATCCTGCCGGGGCTGGACCCGGATGGCGGAGATGGCCGCGGCTGAAGCAGCGGGCACGATCCCGCAGCTCCCGACACGGTTGCCTCCCGACCGCCTGGAACTCGTACCCGTCGCGGCGGAGGGCATCCGGGCGCCCGGCATCCGCCAGCCCCGCAACCCGATCAGCCGGTCCCGGATCGAGGTCGTAATCTCCCGGTCCGTCGCCGGGGTCGCCGTCGTCTTCTCCCTGCAGGCCCTCCCGGCGATGCTGCAGCAGATCCCGTTGCGGCTGCCGGTCATGGGCGTCGCGATGCCGGTCGCCCTCGCCGTGGCGGTCGCAGCCGTCGTAGTGGCCTCGATCACCAAGGTCGGAGTGCGCATCACGACCGGCGCCGTTGCACTCGTGTATTTCGTCGCCCTGATCGGGTGGCCGTTCCTGATGCGGGACCCGGCGGCCGTCCTCGACGGGAAGCCCTGGCTCTGGTACGTCTGCACGGTCGCGACCTCGTGCGCGGCCATCTCGTTCCCGCTCGGCTGGGCGTGCGCGTACACCTTCGCCGCCCCGCTCGCCTACGGGATCGTGCGTTCGCTGCCCTCCGGCGGTGACGCGGATGCGCTGCTGGCTTCCCTCGACGCCGTCTACGCGACGCTCCTCGGCCAGGTCCTCCTGATCATAATCTTCATGCTGCGGCAGACGGCAGCCTCCGTCGACGCCGCGCAGACGAATGCGCTCAACAAGTACGCGAACGCCGTGCGCCAGCACGCCACCGAGGTCGAGCGCGTGCAGGTGGACTCGATCGTGCACGACAGCGTGCTCGCGACGTTCCTCGCCGCGGCCGCCGCCGGCAGCCCGAAGGCCGCGCAGCTCGCCTCCGGGATGGCCACCGACGCCCTCCAGCGCCTCACGGACGCAGCGATCACCCCGGCCGTCGACGACAGCACGGTGAGCTTCTCCGAGCTCGCCGGGCAGATCCGCCTCGCGGCCTCCCGGCTCGCCCGGCCGTTCACGATCGTCGAGTGCTCCATCCCGAAGCTCGCCGTGCCCACGCACGTCTCCGAGGCGATCCTCGCGGCCTCCGTCCAGGCCATGGCCAACAGCGTGGAGCACGCCGGCGCAGGCCCAGGTGCGCCCGATCCCGAGCGGGTGCTGACGATGAGTGCGAACAGCCAGGGCGGATGCACCATCCAGATTTCCGACACCGGCGTCGGCTTCGACCCGGCCCTCGTCCCGAGCGCGCGCCTCGGCCTGCGCATCTCGATCGCGGAGCGGATGCAGAGCGTCGGCGGCTCCGTGTCGGTGTGCTCCACGCCGGGGCAGGGCACCACGATCACCATCGAGTGGCCGAAGGACGGCGGGGTGACCCCCTGATGATCACCGTCCCGCGCGGGCTCGTCCTGTTCCTCGCCGGCCTCTTCTCGGCGTACCACGTCGTGCTCGGCATCTACTCCATCGACCTGCCGCGCACCCCGGGACCGACGATCATCGCGCTCGCGCTCTACGCACTCGCGACGGTCCTGAGCCTCTGGCCGTCGAGCCCGATGCGGATGGGCCTTGCGCTCGCCTTCTTCAACGTCGCGGTCTGCGTCGTGATCCCGCTCCTCGTCGGCAGCCAGCTCGACGGCTCCGCAAGGAACGGCTACGCGACCTGGTACGTCGCCGCCGTCGGCACTCTCATGACGATCACGGCGACGCGCCGCCGAACGGCGCTCGCCTGGGTCGGTGTCGGCGCGCTCGTCGTGCACACGATCATCTGGGCCGGCCCGGCCCAGCTGCTCGACATGGGCGTGATCGGGAGTGTCGTCTGGGTGACCGTTGCCGTCCTCCTCGCCCGCGCCCTCGCCAAGGCGGGGCGTGACGCCCGCCAGTATGCGCTCGCGGAGCGGGAGGCGACGGAGTGGCAGGCCGCCCAGGAAGCGCACTTGTTCGAACGCCAGGTGCGCCTCGCGCAGACGCTGCGCCTCGCGTCCCCCATGCTGCGCCGCATCATCGACAAGCGCGGCGAGCTCGACGCGGAGGACCGCCAGGAGTGCCGCTACCTCGAAGCCGCCGTGCGGGACGAGATCCGCGGCCGCAAGCTGCTCAACGACGCCGTGCGCGAGCAGGTGATGACGGCCAGGCGCCGTGGCGGCATCGTGACGCTTCTCGACGAGGGCACGATCGACGACCTCGACGGTGCCGAGCTCGAAACCGTCCTCAATCAGCTCGCCGCCGCCATCGGCGAATCGACGGCCGACACGATCATCGCACGCACCGCGGGGGAAGGGTCGGCGACGGCCGTGACCGTGGTCGGCCTCAGCAGTGCTGATGCCCGGCTGAGCGCCCTGGGACAGGACTCACCGGAGCCCGAGGTCGACCTCTGGCTCGAGATCCCCAGAGACCCGGCCACGGCATCCGCCCTCGGCGCCTGAGGGCCTGCGGGGAACGGACCGGCCCGGAACGCAAAAAAAAGGGGACCAACCCGAAGGCTGGTCCCCTTTTTACGTTGTGCCAGGGCGACAACCCGAATGTCACCCTGACGTGCCCCCAGAATTCGCCTGCTTACCCTAGTCGACGAATTCTGGCTGTGTAACTCAGTGAGCGACACCTAGCAATATCTATAGTGGTCGAGCCGTTCGCAATTCAAAAGTCGGCATTTAGGGGGACCGGCCAGGACCCGGACGGTTCAGGCCCGGAACTCGCCCCAGCTGCTCTGCCCGGACACGAAGGGCGGCCGGATGGCCCGCTGGCCGGCCTGCCAGCCGCTGCGGGCGCCGGTCGGCTTCTTGTGCAGGCTGCCGGTCTCCTCGCGGAGCAGGCCGTGCAGCACGGCGGACACGGCCGCGGCCTCGACCGGGCTGATGCCGCGGGTCAGGAACCGCAGGTGCGCCGGAGCATCCGCGGGGGTGTCCTCCGGTGCGTCCGGTCGGGCGTTCTCTTCGTCTGCCATGGTCGCTCCCTACAGCGGGATGTTACCGTGCTTCTTGGGCGGCAGGCTCGAGCGCTTGGTGCGCAGGGCACGCAGCGCCTTGGTGATGGCGACCCGGGTGGCTGCCGGCTCGATGATCCCGTCGAGCTCGCCGCGTTCGGCGGCGAGGAACGGGCTCGCGACGTTGTAGGTGTACTCGTTGGCGAGGCGGGTGCGCACGGCGTTGACGTCCTCCTCCGCGGCTTCGGCTTTCTTGATCTCGGCGCGGTAGAGGATGTTCACGGCGCCCTGGCCACCCATCACGGCGATCTCGGCGGTCGGCCAGGCGAGGTTGATATCGGCTCCGAGCTGCTTGGAACCCATCACGATGTATGCGCCGCCGTACGCCTTCCGCAGGATCACGGTCACGAGCGGCACCGTCGCCTCTGCGTAGGCGTACAGCAGCTTCGCGCCGCGGCGGATGACGCCGGTCCACTCCTGATCGGTTCCGGGCAGGAAGCCGGGAACGTCGACGAGGGTGAGGATCGGGATCGAGAACGCGTCGCAGAACCGCACGAAACGGGCGGCCTTCTCGCCGGCCTGGATGTTGAGCGTCCCGGCCATGGCGTTGGGCTGGTTGGCGACGATGCCGACGGACCGGCCCTCGACGCGGGCGAAGCCGACGACGATGTTCGGGGCGAACAGCGGCTGCGTTTCGAGGAAGTCGCCGCGGTCGACGATGTGCTCGATCACGGTCTTGACGTCGTATGGCTGATTCGGCGAGTCAGGGATGATCGTGTTGAGCGCGCGGTCGGCATCCGTCGTCTCGAGCTCCACGTCGCTGTCGAAGACCGGAAGCTCGGCGAGGTTGTTGTCGGGCAGGAAACCGAGCAGGGTGCGGGCGTAGTCGAGCGCGTCGGCCTCATCGCTCGCGAGGTAGTGCGCGACACCGGAGACCTTGTTGTGGGTGAGCGCGCCGCCGAGCTCCTCCATTCCGACGTCTTCGCCGGTGACGGTCTTGATCACGTCGGGGCCGGTGACGAACATCTGGCTGATCTTGTCGACCATGATCACGAAGTCGGTGAGTGCGGGGGAGTAGACCGCGCCACCGGCGGCGGGGCCGCAGATGATCGAGATCTGCGGGATGACGCCGGAGGCTGCGGTGTTGCGGCGGAAGATCTCGCCGTACTTGCCGAGGGCTACGACACCCTCCTGGATGCGCGCTCCGCCGGAGTCGAGGATGCCGATGATCGGCACGCCCGTCTTGAGGGCGAGGTCCATCACCTTGATGATCTTGTCGCCGGCCACCTCGCCGAGCGATCCGCCGAAGATGGTGAAGTCCTGCGAGTAGACCGCGACCTGGCGCCCGTGGATCGTGCCGGTGCCGGTGACGACCGCGTCGCCGTACGGCCGCTTCTTCTCCATGCCGAAGCCGTGGGTGCGGTGGCGCACGAACTCGTCGAGTTCGACGAACGAGCCCTGGTCGAGAAGGAGCTCGATACGCTCGCGCGCGGTCATCTTGCCCTTGGCGTGCTGTTTTTCGATCGCCGCCTCACCGCTCGCGGTCACGGCTTCGTGATAGCGAATCTTGAGGTCGGCGAGCTTTCCAGCCGTCGTGTACAGATCTGGTCCCGAAACGGGCGAATTGTCACTCACGCCGTTCACTCTACCGGCCAGCCCTCGGCCCGGACCGTTGACGAAACCCTACAAAACCCGGCCCGATCGCTGGCCGTTCTGTTCCCCCGGGCGGGCATAACTCCTGCAGATTCCGCAAATTCGGTTCAAAATGTGGCATCGGGGGCATCTTCCGGGAGAATTGCAGGAAGCGGAAGTAGGTCAGATGCAGTTTCCACTCAGCCGTGAGGCGGTGAGCCGGTTCGACTACCTCGACGAGGCCGGGTCCACGAACGACGTGCTCGTCGGCCACGCGACGGGGGCGGATGCCGCCGGCTGGCCGCACCTGTCGACCGTCGTCACCGACAACCAGACCCGCGGCCGGGGCCGGCTCGGCCGCACCTGGCTCGCCCCCACCGGCAAGTCGCTCGCCATCTCCGTGCTGCTGCGCCCGCTCGTCGGAACAGGCGCCGGCGAGGGCACCCCGCTCCCGGTGGATCGCTTCGGCTGGTTCCCGCTCCTCGCCGGCGCCGCGATGACCATCGCCGTGCGCGCAGAGGTCGAGGCGAGCCTCGTCGCGGGCGCCCCGTCCGCCGGCACGTCGGCCGCCGGCCCCGACGACGGTGAACACCCCGCCCACGAGGTCACCCTGAAGTGGCCCAACGACGTGCTGATCGACGGCTACAAGGTGTCCGGCATCCTCTCAGAGCTGCTGCCGGACACCCGCGGGCTCGTGATCGGCACGGGCCTCAACCTCTCGCTCGACGAACACGACCTGCCCACGCTCACCTCGACCTCGCTGCTGCTCGTGACCGGCCGGGCCCCCGAGGCGGATGCCGTGCTCGCCCGCTACCTCATCGAACTCTCCCGTCTCACGGCCGAGTTCCTCGCGGTGAACGGGGACCCGGTCGCGAGCGGTCTCCTTGGCACCGTCACGGCACTGTGCGGCACCCTCGGCTCGAAGGTGCGGGTGCAACTGCCCGGCGGTGACGACCTCGTCGGGGTCGCGATCGCGCTCGACGAGTCGGGCCGGTTGATCGTGGAGAACCAGGCCACCGGCGAGCCGCAGGCCGTCGCGGCGGGCGATGTGACCCACCTGAGGTATTAATAGGGTCATGACGAACAACAGGGGGACGGGCCCGGCAGATCCGGGGGCTCCGGCCGAACGGGTCGTGGCCGCGCTGCGCCCGCACGGTCGCGTGCTGCTCTGGCCGACCCTTGCGCTGGTCGGCGTCTGCACGGCAACCGGGTATTTCTACGGCAACCTCGCGGAGCCGTGGCAGGACAGCGCCCTGCTCTGGGTCGCGGCTGCGGTCGTCGTGCTGGTCTGGCTCCTGCCGCTCGCGTCCTGGCTGAACCGGCGGTACACGATCACGACCCGGCGCATCATCTTCCGGCGCGGTTTCTTCGTGCGGACCCGGCAGGAGCTGCTGCACAGCCGTGGCTACGACGTGAGGGTGCGGACGACCTGGCTGCAGACCCTGAGCGGTTCCGGCGACGTGATCATCGCCTCCGGCTCCGAACGGCCGCTCGTGCTGAAGGACGTTCCCAATGCGACCCTGGTGCAGCGCGTGCTGCACGACCTCATCGAGCAGTCGCAGACCGGATTCGATTCGCGGCGGCGCGAGGAATCAGCGTTCGCTGCCGACCAGACGACCATCTGGAATGGTCGCTAGGCTCGCCGTCACCGGAGCGACAACGCGACGGTGCGGGGCGAAGACCCAGTAGCGGTAGAGCACGAAGCGGAAGATCGCGCCGAGGATGAGGCCGATCACGTTCGAGGAGATGTTGTCGGCGACGACGCTGGTGTGGCCGAGCACGTAGTGGCTCACCCACAGGCAGGCGAGTCCGATGCCCATACCGACGAGGCTGACGCCGAAGAATTCGATTCCTTCGCGGAGGGTCTGGGACTGGCGGCTCTTGCCGAAGGTCCAGTACCGGTTCCCGATCCAGTTCACGGCGATGGCGAGGATGGTCGAGACGACCTTGGCGTAGATCGGCCCGGCGTGGACCAGGTGCGGATCGAAGACCGTGGTGCGGAGCAGATTGAACACCGAGAAGTCGACGGCGAAGCCGACGAGTCCCACGGCGCCGAAGCTCGCGATCTGAATCGCGAGGGCGACGAGCCGTGCTGATTTTCCCGAGGTAATCGGCATACATCCATCCGGTCTATGGGCGAAGATAGAACAACAATCCACGAGTCTACGGCGCGTACACCGCCTCAGACTGAAAATCGGTGCGTCCGAAAATGAAGGGTCGCACAGAAATCGGTGACGAAATGAGCACGACAGTCGGCGTAATCGGGGGCGGCCAGCTGGCCAGGATGCTGATCCCCGCTGCGGTGAACCTCGGGATCGACCTGCGTGTCCTGGCCGAGGCCGACGGCATGTCGGCCGGCCTCGCCGCGACGAGGGTGGGGGACTATCACGACCTCGACACGGTCCTCGCCTTCGCCGAGACCGTCGACGTGATCACCTTCGACCATGAGCACGTGCCCCAGGCCGTGCTCCGTGAACTCGTCGCCCGCGGGGTCACCGTGCGCCCGGGACCGGAGGCCCTCGTCTTCGCCCAGGACAAGATCGAGATGCGCCGGCGCCTCGGCGAGCTCGGGCTCCCGGTTCCGGACTGGGCGGCTGTCGAGAACACGGCTGAGCTCGCCGTCTTCATCGCCGACCACGGCGGCCGCGCCGTTGTCAAGACGCCGCGGGGCGGCTACGACGGCAAGGGCGTGCGGGTGGTCACGCACAAGCACGAGGTCGACGACTGGTTCATCGCGCTCGCCGAGGACGCCAACGGCGGCGCCCTGCTTGTCGAGGAGCACGTGCCGTACACCCGGGAGCTGGCCCAGCTCGTGGCCAGGCGCCCGTCCGGCCAGGTCGCCGTCTGGCCCGTCGTCGAGACCGTGCAGCGCGACGGCGTCTGTGCAGAAGTGATCGCCCCCGCGCCGCTGTCGAGCGGACGACTCGCGGCGGTCGCCGCCGACATCGCCGTCAGGGTCGCGGAGGGCATCGGCGTGTGCGGCGTGATGGCCGTCGAGCTCTTCGAGACGACGGATGAGCGCCTCCTGATCAATGAGCTGGCGATGCGCCCGCACAACAGCGGCCACTGGTCGATCGAAGGATCGACCACGAGCCAGTTCGAACAGCACCTCCGTGCCGTCCTCGACCTCCCGCTCGGTGCGACGACGCCGCGCGACGAGTGGTCGGTGATGGTGAACATCCTCGGCGGACCCGCTGAAGGCACGCTCGCCGATCGGTATCCGGCGGCTTTCGCCGCGCATCCGTCGGCGAAGGTGCACAACTACGGGAAGGACCCGCGACCCGGCCGCAAGGTCGGCCATGTCACCGTGGGAGGGGCGGATCTGGACGACGTCGCCTATGAAGCGCGTGCCACTGCGGCGTTTTTTCAGGACTGACACCTAAGATCGACTGCGTGCCCGAGAACCCCATAGCAACCACCCCGCTGTCGGAGAACCGAGAAACGCCCCCGGTGCCGCACGCGCCGCTCGTCGGCGTCGTCATGGGCTCCGATTCCGACTGGCCGGTTATGAGCGACGCCGCGCAGCTCCTGCGCGACTTCGGGATTGACTACGAAGTCCAGGTGGTGTCCGCGCACCGCACGCCCAGGAAGATGATCGCCTATGGCGAAGACGCCCACGGGCGCGGCCTCAAGGTCATCATCGCCGGCGCCGGCGGTGCAGCGCACCTCCCCGGCATGCTCGCCGCCGTCACCGCGCTTCCCGTGGTCGGCGTTCCCGTTCCACTCAGCCGGCTCGACGGCCTCGACTCCCTGCTCTCGATCGTGCAGATGCCGGCCGGAGTGCCTGTCGCGACCGTCTCCATCGGCGGGGCCCGTAACGCGGCGCTCATCGCCGTGAAGATCCTGGCCCTCTCCGACGCCGGCCTGCACGACAAGCTCCTCGCCTACGCACTCGACCTTGCCGCACAGGTCGAACAGAAGAATTCGGATCTCCAAGCCAAGCTATGAGCATCGCCACCAATCCGATCAGGAACCCGGAATCCGGGTCCGCCCGTGTGATGACAAAACGGGCCTGGTGGCTCGTGCTGCTGAACGTCGTCCTGCCCGGCTCGGCGCAAGTGCTCGCCGGCAGTCGCAGCCTCGGCCGGTTCGGCCTGCGCTGCACGTTCACCCTGATCGGCCTTGTCGTGATCGTGGGGCTCGCCTACCTGTTCTGGCCTGAGTTCGTGCTCACGGCTTTCACCAACTCGATCGGGCTCTGGGTCGCCGCAGCGGTACTGGTGTTCTACGGCATCGTCTGGGTCGTGCTGACCCTCGACACCCTCCGGCTCGTGCGCCTCGTCAAGGCGGGCCCCGGTGCCCGCCCCCTCATCGCCGGATTCGCGACCGTGATCATGGTCGTCATCGCCGGAACGGCCGGCTACGGCGCCTACGTCGCCGCGACGGCGAGCGACTTCCTGTCCTCGGTCTTCGTGGCCGGGCCGACGGTCCCTCCGGTTGACGGGCGCTACAACATCATGCTTCTCGGCGGCGACGCCGGAGCCGACCGGTCTGGTCTCCGCCCGGACAGCATCACCGTGGCGAGCATCGACGCGACCACGGGCCAGGTCACCATGATCGGCCTGCCCCGCAACCTCGCATACGTGCCCTTCGTAGCGAATTCCCCGCTCGCCGCCGAGTATCCCAAGGGATACGGATACCACGACACCTGCCGGGTCGACGCGTGCATGCTCAACTCGATCTACACCGAGGTCGAGCTGAAGAGCCCCGAGATGTACCCGAAGGCCATCGATGCCGGCAGCGAGCCCGGTATCGAGGGCATGCGGGACGCCGCAGAGGGCATCACCGGGCTGACCATCCAGTACTACGGGCTCATCGACATGCAGGGCTTCTCCGAGCTCATCGACGCGCTCGGCGGCGTCGACATCAACGTGACCGAACGCGTGCCGGTCCACACCGACGACACCTTCACCACCGTGCTGTTCTGGTTCGAGCCGGGCATGCAGCACATGGACGGCTACCACGCACTCTGGTACGCCCGCTCGCGGCACGGCACGAGCGACTACAGTCGCATGGAGCGCCAGCACCAGCTTCAGGAGGCGATCCTCGCCCAGGCCAGCCCCGCCAACGTGCTCGCCAAGTTCGAGTCCGTGGCCTCAGCCGGGTCCCAGGTCGTCAAGACCGACATCCCGCAGAGCATGCTCGGCTACTTCGTGACGCTCGCCGCCAAGTCCAAGACCCACCCGATCAACACGGTCGAGCTGACCCCGGCGAACAACGTCGACCCGGAGAATCCCGACTACGACGTGATCAGGTCACTGATAGACGCCGCCCTCACCCCGGCCACGGCGACACCCACCCCATAGCGGTATCCATTTCTCCCCATTCTGGACCCGCCGCACCACGGCGTTCGAGTGCAGTGAGACCGATACCGACACCGAGATCATCTGGCGCGTCACCGCCGAGAACCCCAGTCATCCCCTGACCGTCGGCATGCGCAACTCCGGCTGCGAGTACGGCGCCTACTGAGCGGCGTGGAAGAATGGTAACCTCGACCGTCCCGCCGCGCTGAACAAGGGCCTCATGATTTCCGCCGTGCATTGACACACTTGTGAAGATCTGCCTGATGTTCTCTTGCGTGCGACTGGAGGGCGTCTCGGTGCGGCGAAAATGGCAGCCTGCGACGCGGACAGAGGACACGACGCACCCGTGTACGTGCTCGGGAATACCGTGAAACAAGGGACCAGAGTCGCGATGTTGGAAACCAGGACGCCATGAGGCTATTAGCCCAGGGGCCGCGGATCGTTTCAGGCGCGCGGACTCGGGTATCCCGAGCGCAACGGCGTCTTCGACCGATAGGTGATTGGCTCTTCGGCCCCGAAGACGCTCACTCGACCTGGCTGAAGTTTGTGCCGACTTGGCTTGTGCTCCTCATCCTGGGCTTCATCACCACCTACAGTCGATTACCCCCTGGCTCCCGCAATGTTCTATGGGCCGAAGACGGCGCGGTTTTCGTTGCCCGGGCTCTCGAAGGCAGTCCTTTGGCGTCATTTCTCGAGCCCTACGCCGGGTACATGCACGCCTTCCCTCGAATAGTTGCTTCGATCGCGGTGAACGTTGTGCCATTGGCCTATGTTCCCCTAGCTTTGACCGTCGCGGCGTGCCTTTTGACGGCCTTCGTTTCAGCCTTCGTCTACATATTGCTTCAGCCACGGATACCGGCCAAAGTACCCAGGTTCGCTGTCTGGCTTGGCGTTGTCACGTTGCCCATCGCAAACGTCGAGGTCATTGGCAGCCTTGCGAATTCGCATTGGTATCTTCTAGTTGGGCTGATCGTCGTGCTTGTGACGAGCCAGCATCATCCGGCGATTCTGATCGCGTCAGGAGTCGTCGTTGCTCTTGCCGTTCTCAGCGATCCCTTGTCTGGAGTCTTTCTGCCGATCGTTCTCGTGAGACTCATTGCATTGCGGAGTCCGCGCCAGCTGGTTGTCCCTGTGATCTATCTCGTGAGTCTCGGCATACAACTCGAAGTGGTCTTGGGCTCGAGTTTGGGTGAGGCCAGGGCGCTGCCGACCGTTCCAGGGTTGGTCCGCTCGACCATCTTCCGGGTATTCCTCGTTGGACTGAGTGGCGAGTCGGGGGCGGCGGCGGCATACCTGAGCTGGGGAGTTCTTTCCCTGTTAATGGCCATAATTCTCGTTCTAACGGCGGTGGTCTGGACTATGCTGCGCGGTGGGCAGCTGGGCGGTCTCGCGTTCTTGTCCACGGGCACCGCACTCGTCTTCTTCGCCGCATCCGCGTCAATCCGGTGGACTACGAAGTTTGATCCCGCCACCGGTATCACCTGGGAGGGCAGTCGATACTCCATACTTCCCATAACTTTGGTTCTCATTAGCCTGGCGGCGGCGGCGGCAGTATGGAAGCAGCGAAGAAAGAGCCTCATCGTGGGCGCATCCGCTGGAGTCGTGCTGATAGCGCTTCTTTCGATCATTGCTTTACCTGATTTTGCGGTAACAGCTCGGGAACCACAGCGTGCGTGGGTTGCTGAAGTCGCAGAGGCTCAACAGGCGTGCCGCACGCTCCCAGGATCGCAGGCCGTTGGGTTGCCAATCGCACCTGGTGGATGGAAAGTCCTGACGACATGCGACGTGGTGCGCGGCGCCCGCTAGTGACCAGGGATGAGACCGGCGCCCACGGCCAACGGTTTCACAGACTGTGTGCGTGGATGCCTTGCTCGGCACCTACAGGTCGGCGTGCAGCTGCCAGACACGCTCGGCCGAATCCCGCCAGCTGAAAGCCTTCGCCCGGTCGCCGCCGTAGACGCGCAGCCTCTGGACGAGGGCCCGGTCGGTCAGGACCCGGGCGATTGCCTCGGCGAGGCGTTCGGGGTACCCGGCGGCATCCTCGCGCTCGACGACGAGACCGGCATCGCCGCCTGCCTCGAGGAGAGCGGGAGCGTCGGAGTGCACGACCGGGGTGCCGAGGTGGAAGCCCTGGATGATGGGCAGCGCGAACCCCTCCTCGAGGCTCGGGACGACCAGCACGTTCGCGCGGGCGATCACGACGGCGAGTTCCTCGTCGGTGAGCGCGGACATCGCCCGCACCCGTCCCGGCGTGAGTCCGGCCTCTTCGGCGACGGAACCGAGGTCGACTTCGCCCCAGGTGCCCGGTCCGACGACGATCAGGGGAAGGTCCGGAGCGCCGGGCAGGCCGAGGGCCGTGATGAGGGCTGTGACGCCCTTACGCGGCTCGAGCGTTCCGACGGTCACGATGTATTCGGACGGCAGGTCGAGTGCCGTGGCGAGCAGCTCAGTGGCCGAAGAGTTGGACGGCAGCCGGAAGCCGGTGCCGACGGCGCCCCCGATGACGCGCACCCGGTCGCCGAGGTCGACGATCTCCGCGAGTTGCGCGGCGACGGCATGGCTCGGCACGACGATCGCGTCCGCGTGCTTCCGCGCCCGCTTCATCCGCGCTTTCGTCCAGGCAACGGTCGTCGGGGTCAGTGCCTCAGGATGCGTCCATGCGAGCACGTCGTGCACGGTCAAAGCGACCTGCGTGTGGTCGTTCACCCGGTCGTGACGGCGCAGCGGAGCCATCAGGCCCGGCGCGTGGATCATGCCGGGCCCGGGGGAAGTGGTCACCCCGAGCTGCCACGCCGCGGCGAGCTCTCGGCGGGGGAGTGCTGTCTTGTAGAGCCCGGCGAGCCCGGGCAGGGCCGCCTCGATGGCGGCGTACTGCTCGGGCTGCGACGCGGAGACGATCCCCTCAACCTCGCAGTTGAGCGGAGCGCTCGCGATGAGCGCCCGGGTCAGCTCCTCGGTGTATCGACCGATCCCGCCGGGAACCGGCGCGATCATC
The DNA here is from genome assembly GCF_035018685.1 of Cryobacterium sp. RTC2.1. Taxonomy (NCBI): domain Bacteria; kingdom Bacillati; phylum Actinomycetota; class Actinomycetes; order Micrococcales; family Microbacteriaceae; genus Cryobacterium; species Cryobacterium sp. RTC2.1. The sequence continues at coordinate 43,635 of NZ_JASJXJ010000001.1, read as the reverse complement.
TGGTCGACGATAACCCGCAGTGTGATCATTCGGTTTCGAGGACGCCTTCGGCCACGGCCTGGGTGAGGGCGTCGTGCCAGTCGCGCATGGGGGTGAGTCCGGCTGTGGTCCAGGCATCGTGGCCGAGTACGGAGTAGGCCGGGCGGGGTGCCGGCCGCACGAAGGAGGCCCCGTCGGTCGGGTGCACCCGGGCGGGTTCCAGGCCGTTGGCTTCGAGTACGGCCTGGGCGAAGCCGAACCAGCTCGTGACACCGGAGTTGGTGCCGTGGTAGATGCCGGCGGGGGCATCCGCGTCGAGCAGGGCGACGATCTGCGTGGCGAGGTCGACGGTCCAGGTGGGCTGGCCGACCTGGTCCTCGACCACGTTCAGGGTGGGGTGGGTGGCGGCGAGCTTCAGCATGGTCTTGGGGAAGTTCGGGCCGTTCTTCCCGTAGAGCCATGCGGTGCGCACGATGTAGGTTTTGCCCGGGTTCTCGGCGAGGACGAATTCCTCGCCGGCGGCCTTGGTGCGCCCGTAGGCGGAGATCGGTGCGGCGGGTGCGTCCTCCTGGTAGGGGGACTCGGCGTTGCCTTCGAAGACGTAGTCGGTAGAGATCTGCACGAGGCGCGCACCGGTTGCTTTCGCGGCGCGGGCGAGGTTGCGCGGTCCGACCGCGTTCAGCAGGTAGGCGGCGTCCTCGTTCGTTTCGGCGTCGTCGACCTTCGTGTACGCGGCCGCGTTGATCACGACGTCGAACCCGGTGACGGCCGCCTGGACGGCGGCTTCATCGGTGATGTCGAGTTCGCCACGGTCGAATGCGGTCACGTCTCGCCCGGTCAGGGCTTTCTGCAGGTCGCGGCCGAGCATCCCGGCGGCGCCGGTGATCAGGTACCGGGTCATGAGCTCAGTGCTGCGCGGGCCTTGAGGGGTTCCCACCAGGTGCGGTTGTCGCGGTACCACTGCACGACGTCGGCGAGGCCTTTCTCGAAGGGGACCTGCGGGGCGTAGCCGAGTTCGGCCTGGATCTTGGTGATGTCCACCGAGTAGCGCAGGTCGTGGCCGAGTCGGTCAGCGACCCGGTCGACGTAGGACCAGTCCTTGCCGGTGGAGTCCAGCAGCAGCTGGGTGAGTTCGAGGTTGGTCAGTTCGGTGCCGCCGCCGATGTTGTAGATCTCTCCGGCGCGACCGCCGACGAGGACCATCGCGATCGCGCGGGTGTGGTCGTCCACGTGCAGCCAGTCGCGGATGTTGTTGCCCGCCCCATACAGGGGAACGTGCTTGTCATCGATCAGGTTCGTCACGAACAACGGGATGACCTTCTCGGGGAAGTGGTACGGGCCGTAGTTGTTCGAGCAGCGCGTGATCGACACGTTCAACCCGTGGGTGCGGTGGTATGAGCGGGCGAGCAGGTCGCTGCCGGCCTTGGACGCGGAATACGGGGAGTTGGGTTCCAGGGCGCGTTCCTCGTTCCAGGAGCCCTCCGCGATCGACCCGTAGACCTCATCCGTGGACACGTGCACGAACCGGGCCAGGTTATGGCGGAGCGCGGCGTCGAGGAGCTGCTGGGTGCCGAGAACGTTGGTCTCGACGAAGATGGAGGCGTCGCGCACGGACCGGTCCACGTGTGACTCGGCCGCGAAGTGCACAACCGCGTCCAGGGACGGGAAGATCGTGTCGAGCAACGCCGCGTCGCGGATGTCGCCGTGCACGAACGAGTACCGGGGGGAATCGGCGATCGGCGCAAGGTTGGCCAGGTTGCCCGAATACGTCAGAGCGTCCAGGACGACGACCTCGGCCCCTTCCAGACCCGGGTAGGCGTCTTCGATGGTGCGACGAACAAAGTTGGAGCCGATGAAACCGGCGCCGCCGGTAACGAGGATCTTCATATAAGAGGTGACCATTCCGTTTGCTGAAAGTATCGCTTCAATGCTACCGGTACCCGCTTGGTAGACTTCTGCGCGTGCAGATCCGCGAACTCTCCATCCCCGATTCCTACGAAATCACTCCGAAGCAGTTCGGCGACGACCGGGGGGTGTTCCTGGAATGGGGCAGGTTCGACCGCCTCGAGGAGTCGATCGGGCACAAGCTCAACGTGGTGCAGGCGAATACGAGTGTCTCCAAGCGTGGTTCGGTGCGCGGCATCCACTTCGCGGACATTCCGCCGAGCCAGGCCAAGTACGTCACCGCGACCTATGGCGCCGTCCTCGACTACATCATCGACATCCGGGTCGGTTCACCGACGTTCGGCCAGTGGGACAGCGTCCTCCTCGATGACACCGACCGTCGTGCCGTCTACATCGCCGAGGGAATCGGGCACTGCTTCGTCGCCCTGACCGACAACGCCACCGTCAGCTACCTCGTGACGGCCCCGTTCAACCCGGGCCGCGAACACGGCATCAACCCGCTCGACACCGACATCGGCCTGGTGTTCCCGCCCGAGGCCGGCGAACTCCTGCTCTCCCCGAAAGACACCGACGCCCCCGGGCTGGCCGAGTCCGCCGCGAACGGGCTTCTCCCGACCTGGGCAGACGCGAAGGCCTTCTACGCGGCACTGAACGAAGGAAACTAGACATGCGCGGAATCATCCTCGCCGGCGGCTCCGGCACACGCCTGTGGCCGATCACCAAGGGCATCTCCAAGCAGCTGATGCCCATCTACGACAAGCCCATGATCTACTACCCCTTGTCGACGTTGATGATGGCCGGGATCAAGGAAATCCTCGTCATCACGACCCCGGAATACAACGACCAGTTCCGGGCCCTCCTCGGCGACGGTTCCACCCTGGGCATCCGCATCGAGTACGCCGTTCAGGAATCCCCGGACGGTCTCGCCCAGGCGTTCATCATCGGCGAGGAGTTCATCGGCGACGACAGCGTCGCCCTTGTCCTCGGCGACAATATCTTCCACGGTGCCGGCCTCGGCTCCGCCCTGCGCAACAACACCGAAATAGACGGGGCACGCATCTTCGCCTACCACGTCAGTAACCCCACGTCCTATGGCGTCGTCGAATTCGACGACAACATGACCGCCATCTCTATCGAGGAAAAGCCGGCCAAGCCCAAGAGCAACTACGCGGTTCCGGGTCTTTACTTCTATGACAACTCCGTCATCGAGATCGCCAAGTCCATCGAGCCCAGCGCTCGAGGCGAATTGGAGATCAGCACTGTCAACGAGCGCTACCTCGAGGCAGGCAAGCTCCAGGTCCAGGTTCTCGATCGCGGCACCGCCTGGCTCGACACCGGCACCTTCAAGTCGATGATGCAGGCCTCCGAGTACGTGCGCGTCATCGAAGACCGCCAAGGCCACAAGGTCGGCTGCATCGAAGAGATCGCCTGGCGCGCCGGCTGGATCGATACCAAGCAGCTTGCCGTGCTCGCGGCCCCTCTCCAGAAAAGCGGCTACGGGAAGTACTTGAGCAGCCTGGTCGCTTCCGTCTAGCTGTACTGAGTCATGACGTTGGTGCCACTCGACTGATGGGGGTTGTTCCGATGCCGGTGTGGATGCGTTCGGTGTTGTAGCAGCAGTGCGGTTTGATGAGGCCGGCGGCCGTGGGCACAAGCCCGAAGTGTCACCAACGTCCCGGCCGGGTGTACCTAGCGCGGCAGTGCTATTTTGCCGGGGTGATCTGACCGTGCTCGTAGAGCCACGTCAAATCTGAGCCAAGCAAGTCCGGAGACCACTGATCGTCGATCGGCTTCGATAATTCTGCCGGGTCGAATTGGCCGTTCTTGATCTGGGTCAGAGCCCCTTCGATCCGGGCGCGGCTGGTCGCTTCTCGGTCCGCCTGCCGATGCGCGTCATCCCTCAAAAACATGGCATTGAAGCCGATAAGGCAGAGAACGAGAGCATAGACGAGTGCCCTCTGAACTCGTCCTTTGATTGATGCGGAGTTCAAAATGACCCCAAATGCCGGAACGAGGAGAGTGATCAACACATATGCATAGCGACTGGATCCGGCCGTTGAAATGCCCAGGTTCATCCTGGAGTACGTCGTGAGTGCTGCGAACACTACAGAACCGATTGCAAGCGCATAGGCGATCAGCTGAGGCGAGCGAACTCCGATGCGGACGCTGACGAAGAACCAGCTGACCACTGCCAGGCACGGAATGACGCCAAGCACGATGAGGGGAAGGGCATGCCCGAAACCGACACCGAACATTGCGAAGAAGAACTGCAGTGCCGAGTCGACATCCGCCACTGAATGTATCCCGGACGCGGGCACAGCTGAGAGTCTGCCGAAGTCCCAGTACCAGGAGAGGTAGATGACAGCTGCGGGAAGGAGGAGAAAGGCTGTGCGCCGAAAGCCATGCCGGAACCATCCGACGAGGCCGGCCGCAACCAAGACGGGAATCGCGGTTCCGGAAAACATGGGCGCGAGGACCGACAGCACGATGATAGATACTCGTGCAGTGATGGTGAGTTGTTTGCGGTCGAGAAGAAGGATCGCGCCCAGACCGAGCGCGATCGCTCCCATAAACCCAAACTGGAATGCCCAGAGGAGATTCTCAGAAGCGGCGCCGAGGAGCATTAGAAAGATACTCAGCAGCGTCGCGAGCCAGGGAAGCACACCGATCCGACTCAGAATTCGCCAGACCACGTGCACCACTGCGAGATGAGCGATGACAGCAAGGGCGAGAAACGGCAGGTAGCTGTCGAGTCCGATCGAGTTGCGGAGCAGTGGAAACAATACGGCCGGTATGAGATTCCAATGACCGACATGAGGGAGCATGAAATCTGTGTCGAGCCTGGGGGCGAGAATGGCCCAGTCGTCGCCGAAGAACCACTGGGTTCTACCAATGAAGAGGATCAGCACAAAACTGGCGACGAGTGCGAAGTAGTGAACAGCCTGCGGTCCGATGAGCCACCTGGGCACCGTTCGCGCAGCGAGACCGGGATTTGATTCGTATCTGGACATGTGCTGCAAACATATCGAACTTAGGGCACGGCCATCGACGGCGGCCTGCCGCGGCGGGGGTCTGGTAGCATACCAAAGTTGCCAATCAACCATCCTCGGAGGTCTCGTGGCGTCATCACTGCACCGCGCGGCCCTCGTTCTATACGAGCGGATTCTGCGATACGCACTCAAGTTCGGCGTCGTCGGACTACTGGGTTACGCCATCGATGTCGGCGTCTTCAACCTGTTGAGTGTTGGAGCGCTGGGGGAGGATCACTTCTTTCAGAGCCCGCTCGGAGCGAAGATCGTCTCGGTCACCATTTCCACGGTCGTGACGTGGGTGGGCAACCGTTATTGGACGTTCCGGGAGCACCGTAGGGAAAATTTCATCCTCGAATTCGTCGAATTCAGCGTGATTGCCTTGGTGGGCATGGGGATCAGTCTCTTCTGCCTCTATCTCTCGCACTACGTATTCGGGTTCACCAGCCTCCTCGCCGACAACATCTCGGCGAACGTCATCGGACTGGTGATCGCCACCAGTTTCCGTTTTCTCCTCTACCGGTTCTGGGTCTATGCACCCACTCGTTCGGACGGTCTCACCGCCCGGACACTCCGGGCGGAGTTGGAATCCGAGGACGTCAGCGAAAGCAACGCCGTCGCGGCGAGTGCCGTGCCGGCAGGAAAGTAAGGCCGGAGCCTTAGATTAGGGTGGACATGTCCATCACTCGCGGGCGTTTGCCTGCACAAACCAAGGAGCCGATTCGTTTGACATCTCAATTCGAGCACGACGTCGTTGTCGTTGGAGGTGCTGGACACGTTGGTCTTCCCCTTGCAATCGCACTCGCGAGCCGCGGCGCTCGGGTCGGCATCTACGATCTCAGTGAAAAAGCAGTTGCGACTGTCAACGCGGGAACTATGCCGTTCGTCGAGCCCGGCGCAGAGCCCATGCTCACCCAAGCCCTCGCTGACGGAAAGCTGGTCGCATCCACTGATGCCGGCATCGTCGCCACCGCACAGACAATCATCGTTGTCATCGGGACACCGGTTGACGAACACCTCAACCCCGATCCCAACGCCATCCCCGACGCTCTCGGTTCATGCAGCGCTTACTTCCGTGATGGCCAGCTCCTCGTGCTTCGGAGCACCGTTTATCCGGGCGTCACGGCACTCGTCGAACGTATGATCGCGGATCTTGGCGTGGATATCGAGGTGGCGTTCTGCCCGGAGCGTATTGCAGAGCACCGTGCGATGACCGAACTGTTCAGCCTGCCTCAGATCGTTTCGTCACATACCGAGTCTGGTCGTAGTCGTGCAGCCGAACTCTTCGGCACACTGACCGAGACAATCGTGCACCTTGAACCTGAGGAGGCTGAGCTCGCCAAGCTTTTCACGAACACGTGGCGGTACATCAAGTTCGCCGCGGTCAATCAGTTCTACATGATGGCGAACAACCGCGGACTCGACTTCGAACGGATCAGGGCTGGCCTCACCCAGGACTACCCTCGGGCGAGTGACATGCCGGGTGCCGGATTCGCAGCCGGCCCCTGCCTGTTCAAGGACACCATGCAGCTTGCCGCCTTCAGCGACAACACGTTCACCCTCGGCCACTCGGCCATGCTGGTGAATGAAGGACTTCCTCTGTATGTCGTGAGCCAGTTGGAAAAGCGCTTCGATCTGTCGACGATGACCGTCGGGATACTCGGAATGTCTTTCAAGGCGGGATCCGACGATATCCGTTCGAGCCTTTCGTACAAGCTCCGTCGGGTTCTGAAATTCAAAGCGAAGGCTGTCCTCGGTACGGACCCGTACGTCAGTGAGGAAACCGATGACACTCTGCTCCCGCTCGATCTGGTACTGGAGAAGGCCGACATCCTCGTGATTGCCACCCCGCATCCGGAGTACCGCGGAATTCGGACGGACAAGCCCGTCGCCGACGTCTGGAACCTGCTCGGCAACGGAGTGCTGGTTTGACTCAGGTGGCACCTCGCGTTTCAATCGTCATCCCTGCTTACAACGAGGGTGAGGACATCGTGGTCGGACTGGACCGTATTGTCGCAGCCGTTCACAGCGATGCCGAGATACTCATTGTGGTCGACGCGGACACGGACACGACGATCGGCCCGGTCGAGCGTTACTCGGAGATCGTTCCGTTCGTGAAATACCTGGTCAACGACTACGGACGGGGGCCGGCGTATGCGATTCGATATGGGATCGATCACGCCGTTGCCCCCACTGTGGTCGTCACAATGGCCGACGGCTGTGACGACCCTCGTCAGATTGATGACCTCGTGATGCTCGTGGAGCGCGGAGTTGTGGTGGCCGCAGCTTCGCGATATATGGCAGGTGGCCAGCAGGTGGGCGGTCCTCGGCTGAAGAATTTTCTCTCCAGGATGGCGGGACAGTCATTGCACCTCCTGACCAATTCAGGAACCAGGGACGCTACCAACTCATTCAAGGCCTATGACGCCGACTTCGTCCGATCCGTCGGAATCGATAGCAGGGACGGTTTTGAAATTGGAATCGAACTCACCGCCAAAGCTCGGCGCCTCCGACTTCCGGTTGCCGAAATTCCCACCATCTGGCTCGATCGCACCGCAGGGGAGTCTAATTTCAAGTTGGCGAAATGGATTCCCAAGTACCTCAAGTGGTACCGGTTCGCATTCGGCCCGCGTCTGACCGTCGATCAGCTCAACTCAACCAAGAAGAAGGACAGCACAGTATGAAAAAAGTAGTCGTCACAGGATCTGCCGGTTTCATCGGTGGTTACATCGTTGAGGAATTGCTTCGACAGGGCTACCAGGTCGTCGGAGTGGACAACTATTCCAAGTATGGAAAAGTCGTCAAGTCCTACGACTCCAACCCGAACTACGAACTCTTCGTTGACGATGTCCAGAACACCGAATTGATGACCCGTCTCCTTTCGGACGCAGACCACTTCATCGCCGGCGCGGCATTGATCGGTGGAATCTCCTATTTCCACACCTATCCGTATGACCTCCTCGCTCAGAATGAGCGCATCATCGCGTCTTCGGTCGACGCCGCCATTGAGGCGCACAAAGCCGGTCGCCTGAAGAAGGTCACGTACATGTCGAGTTCGATGGTCTTCGAGTCCACGGACCGCTGGCCGAGCAAGGAGGGTGACGAGCGCCTCGTACCGCCGCCCCTGTCCTCCTACGGATTCCAGAAGCTCGCGGTCGAGTACTTCGCCATCGCAGCCTGGGACCAGTACAAGCTGCCCTACACGATTCTCCGCCCGTTCAACTGTGTGGGAATCGGCGAGACCCGTGCGCTGGGCGATGTCGAGATCGATTCCGGAAACGTGAAGCTCGCCATGAGCCACGTCGTTCCGGACCTCGTACAGAAGATCGTTCGCGGTCAGGACCCGATCCACATTCTCGGGAGTGGTGACCAGGTCCGTCACTATACCTATGGCGGAGACCTTGCACGCGGTATCGTCAGCAGCTTGGAGAATCCGGCGGCGATCAACAACGACTTCAACATGTCGACCCCGGCCGGACACAACGTCAAGGAACTCGCGGAGGTCATCTGGCGCAAGATCAAGGGACCGGATGCGCCGATCAGCTTCATCAGCGACGAAGGATTCGAGCACGACGTGCAGAAGCGCGTCCCCGACGTGACCAAGGCCCGAGACCTCCTCGGGTTCGAGGCGGCGACGTCCCTCGATGACATGCTCGATGAGGTCATCCCGTGGATTCAGACCGCAATCGAAGACGGTCGAATCTAACCGAAACCTTCGCCCTGCTCGAGTCTCCGGACTCGAGCAGGGCGTTGTCGATTCAGCGCGCAGCTACAGGCGCGTGTGTCTTTCGGCGACACGCGAACGTGCCTCCAGGCCCAGTGCCAGCGCGACTCGCAGCGGCCACAGGAACGGTCCGGGGTACTTCTTAAAGAGGAATCGTTTGGCGCTGTCGTGATGTGCCCTGATCATCCGAGAAGATTCCGTATGCGTGGAATGTGCGCCCGTGTGCACGACGGTAGCGCTCGGAAGGTAGACGTTGCGGAGGCCGAGCCTGCCGATGCGATAGCCAAGGTCCACATCTTCGAAATACATGAAATAGCTCTCATCGAAGCCATGCAGCTGATCCAGAACCGAACGGCGAACCATCAGAAACGCGCCTGAGAGCCACCCGGCGTCTCTCTGGATCAGGACCGTGGTGCTGTCACGTCGATACCGTCGGGTCCAGGGATTGGACGGCCAGATGTTCGCGAAGAGGGCATGGCCGACACCGGAGCGGAGAGACGGGATGGCCCGTGCCGACGGATACACCTCACCGTCGGAGGAGAGGATTCGCGGGCCGATCGCGGCGATCGCGGCATCGGATTCAGCTGTGGCCAGCAGAGAGTCAATACTCCCCGGGGCAACGACAACATCGGGGTTGCTCACAACAACCCATTCGATCTCAGGCGGCAACTTCTTGACCGCTTCATTGATGGCGTGGCCGTATCCGCGATTCGATTCCATCGGGAGATACTCCGCTGCAAAGTCTGCGGAAATGGATGCTACGTCAGCGGGGGCCGCGCTTGGCTTGTTGTCCGCGACCAGCACCCTGAGAGGCACCACTGCTGCTCGCGACAGAGACGCCAGAAAGGGACGGAGGACCAGCTCGGAGCCGTAGCTCACCGTAACGACGGCCACGCGCGCTGCTGCGACGGGTGGGTTCAGTTCGGTGGCCATAGGCTTCCCATCATAGTTCTAGGCTAGATTGATCTGCGGCCATCCCGACCGGCCGCTCAGCGAGGGTACATGCGATATTTGAAAGAAGTTCTTGATTCGAGAGAACTGCTGGCCAATCTCACCCTCCGTGAGATCAGAGGCCAATACAAGCGAACCATTTTTGGCCAGCTGTGGTCGCTGGTGAATCCGCTTGCGACGATGTTGGTGTACACCATTGTCTTCGCGTTCATCCTCAGAGTGACACCTCCGCCCGGAAACCCCAGCGGATTGAACATCTTCGCCGTCTGGCTTCTGTGCGGGCTGTTGCCTTGGGCATTCTTCGCGAATGTGGTTCAGCAGGGCATGGGGTCCATCCTGGGCAACGCTGGACTCGTTCAGAAGGTCTACTTCAGCCGAATTGTTTTACCCCTCTCCAAGGTGGGCTCCGTAGGCTATAACTGGCTCTTCGAAATGGGCGTTCTCCTTATCGTTCTGGTCATCTGCGGTTCCTTCGTGTGGCCCTGGGTTCCTCTGGTCGTACTGATGATGGTTCTCCTGGCCCTATTTTCTGCCGGAGTCGCACTGGTTCTCGCTGTGGCAAACGTTCACTTCCGGGATACTCAGTACCTCGTCGGAATCGTCATGCAGATCTGGATGTACCTGACTCCCGTGATCTACCCGATTAGCCTCGTCGAAGATCAGTCGAACAAGTACGGAGGACTCTTCGGAACATCGATTACGATTCTTGATATCTACCGAATCAATCCCTTGGAGCGGTTTGTGGCGGTATTCCGGCAGTTACTCTACGACAACAGATGGCCAAATGGCGAGGACTTCCTCCTCTGCGTGGTGTGGTCCGCTGTGGCCCTTGTCGTTGGTGTCTGGTTCTTCCGCAAGGGCGAGAAAGGTCTGGCGGAAGCGCTATGAATGAGATTGCAGTTACCGTTGATCACCTGAGCAAGAAGTTCAGGCTTTATCACGAGCGAAACCAGTCGATCAAATCCGCGGTCATGCGCGGTCGACGTTCCATCCATGAGGACTTCTGGGCGCTCAAGGACGTGAGTTTTGAGGTACCGACCGGCTCGACATTCGGCTTGATCGGAAGCAACGGATCCGGGAAATCGACGCTTCTGAAGTGTCTTGCCAAGATCTACGCCCCGGAGAAGGGCTCAATAACGTATGGCGGCAAGATTGCTGCACTGCTCGAGGTCGGATCCGGTTTCCATCCGGAGCTGTCCGGGCGGGAGAATGTCTTCCTGAACGGGTCGATCCTCGGGATGTCCAAGAAGGAAGTCACTCGAAAGTTCGATGAGATCGTCGACTTCTCCGGTGTGGAGCAGTTCATCGACCAGCCCGTGAAGAATTATTCCTCGGGCATGTATGTGCGGCTGGGTTTCGCCATCGCCATCAACGTCGATCCGGACATTCTGGTTGTGGACGAGGTGCTGGCCGTTGGTGACGCGGAATTCCAAGAGAAGTGCAAGCAGAAGTTCATCGATTTCAAGACCGCCGGCCGAACGGTCATTCTGGTCAGCCACTCCATGAGTATGGTGAGCGATATGTGTGACCGTGCTGCGTGGTTGAACCACGGCGAGCTCGTCACGGATGGGGATGCTCAGGCCACGATCGACTCCTATCTCGCGTCCTTGCCCGGGGGCGCCGCAGCCTAGACATCCCGCCCATGCCACTGGGGAAATGTCCGAGTCCGGGCGTTTTCGACAGCTTGGTAGACTCCTGTGGTTGCCGTCCAATTCAACGAGGTGTGTTTTTTGAAGAAACAACGTCCAGGTGTCGTGTCCGTCGTTCTCGTCAACTTTCGGGGTGCTGAAGACACGATCGAGTGTGTGCGCGGTCTTCTTGAACTCGATTGGCCGAGGGAGCTCTTGGAGATCATCGTCGTGGAGAACGGATCCGGCGATGACAGCTTGGTCCGACTTCAGGACATAGCAGGAGACGTCGTTCTCGTCGAATCCGAGATTAATACGGGATTCACCGGCGGGTGTAATCTCGGCGTGGCCCGCTCTACTGGCGAATTCGTGGCTTTCCTCAACAATGACGCCCGGCCCGATATCGGCTGGATCAGAGAAGCAATCGCCACGTTCTCCGGCGGAGCGAACATCGGCGCTGTCGCTAGCAAAGTTCTGGACTGGGACGGCGACAAGGTTGACTATATTGACGGCTCGATCACTTGGTATGGCATGGGTTACAAGCCGCACGCCGGCGAGACCGATCGCGGAGCCTGGGACGACGAAAAGGACGTGCTCTTCGGCACCGGCGCCGCGATGTTCATCCGCTCGTCGGTCTTCCATGAGCTCGGCGGATTCGATGATTCGTTCTTCATGTTCTATGACGATGTCGACCTCGGCTGGCGGCTGAACCTTCTCGGGTATCGGTTCCGGTTCCAACCCAAGTCGCTTGCATTCCACAAGCACCACGCCTCGATGAACAAGTTCGGCAATTTTCGCGAGACCTATCTTCTCGAGCGGAACGCGCTTTACACCTTGTACAAGAATCTCGACGATGAGTCTCTTGCCCAGGTCTTCCCCGGCGCGCTCCTCCTGGCTACACGGCGAGCTGTGGCACGCGGAAGTCTGGACTCGACGTCCCTCGATATTCGCAAGCCCGGCAACGATGATGAGGCGACTCTTCCGATCTCCAAGCAGACGATGGCCGGCATTTATGCAGTCGACCAGTTCGTCGAATTGCTTCCCGAAATGCGTGCGGCCCGTGCGAAAGTGCAGGAGACCCGTGCTGTGTCGGACCGGCAGTTGAAGAGCCTCTTCGGCAACACTGACGAGCCCGCCTATCCGATCGAGGGTTATCTCCGTGGCTACGAAAAGATCGTGGACAATCTCGGTCAGTTGAGCATTGTCGGCCGCCGGCACATTCTTGTCATCACGGGCGACCCCGTCGGTTACAGGATGGCAGGCCCGGCTATCCGGGCGTGGAACATCGCCAAGCTCCTGTCGGAAGATCACGACGTACGCCTCCTGAGCATGTCGAAGGCTGTGGCCCTGGACGACATGGTTGAGGTCGGCGTTATTTCGCATCACCACCCCAGCTCGGTCGACGAACACGAAAAATGGGCCGATGTGATCATCGTGCAGGGACACGCCCTGGAACTGTTCCCCAGCCTTGAGACGTCCAAGAAGGTGCTCGTCGTTGACGTGTACGACCCGCTCCAGCTGGAGCAGCTGGAACAGGGCCGTGGCCAGACACTGGCTCTCTGGGACAAGCAGGTCACCGAGGCGAAGGATGCCCTCAACCACCAGCTTCTCCTCGGGGATTTCTTCCTCTGCGCCAGCGAACGACAGCGGCACTTCTGGCTCGGCCAGCTCTCCGCGCTCGGGCGGGTCAACCCCTACACCTACTCGCGGGACAACGACCTCGATACCCTGATTGCAGTGGCACCCTTTGGGATCCCCTCAGAAGAACCTGTGCATCTCCACCCGGCAATGCGTGGTGTGGTTCCGGGAATCGGAGCGGACGACAAGATCATCATCTGGGGTGGGGGGATCTACAACTGGTTCGATCCGAACACGCTGATCCGATCAGTCGCGAAGCTTGCCGTGGAGCACCCCAACATTCGACTCTTCTTCATGGGCGTCAAGCACCCGAACCCGCTTGTGCCGGAGATGGAGGTCGTTGGCGCGGCAAGGGCACTCTCCGATGAACTTGGACTCTCTGGGAAGCACGTCTTCTTCAATGAGACGTGGGTGCCGTACGAGGACAGGCAGGACTACCTTCTTGAGGCTGACCTCGGAGTGTCGACCCACTTCCAGCACGTCGAAACGACGTTCTCGTTCCGGACCCGAATTCTCGATTATCTCTGGGCTGGATTGCCTATCGTGACGACGGATGGTGATTCCTTCGGAAGCCTGGTAGCCGGCGAATCGCTGGGGGCCGCAGTTCCCGAACGAGATGTTGACGCTCTTGCAGCGGCGATCGCGACCTATCTCTACGATGATGAATCAGTCTTGGCTGCGCGCAATAACGTAGCCCGCGTTCGCCAATCCTTCACCTGGGACAAGGCACTCGCTCCGCTGGTGGAATTCTGCCGAGCTCCCCAACACGCTGCTGATAAGAAGCTGGCTGTCGAGAAGAAGGACAAGCGAGGCAAGCTGGGCGCGCAGAAGACTCCGAAACTTGAGGTTGTTCGCCACACCGGGCTTCGTCGTGACTTCGGACGGGTCGCGTACTACTTCCGGCAAGGTGGACCAGGCGCAGTCATCGAACGCGTGCAGGCAAGGCAAGCGCGCAAGAAGGCCGCTGGCGAATAGCCCCCTAATGGGGAGTATGCAACGGTGACTGCTAGCCGGGCCATACGCATCCAATCGGTAAGCTGAAAATTGAAATGAAAAGCGACGAGAGTGTGAAGATGAGTGCCGCAGAGACCAACCCGCCACGGTGTAGCGATCCGGAATGCGCTGAAGTACGTCGCGAGCGGGACCTGCTGGTTGCAAGCCTGCGTGATTCGACCCATGCCCAGCTCATCAGCAGGGATATGGAGCTCGGGCTTCGAGCCGAACTGGTTCAGGCTCGGATCGACTTCATCCACGAACGTGACCGTGCCGAGGCGGAGATTATGCGTATTCGGGATCGAAGCGCACAGGACCTCGCACTGACGAGGGGTTCGACAACATGGCGAATCGGTCGCATGGTGATAGCACCAGTCGCGCTAGCTAAGCGTGCCAAGAGGCGCTTTCTCAAATGAGCCAGCCGGCCCCCGCCCAAACAAGCACACTGCGCAACCCATTCTTCTCGGTACTTACACCGGTTTACAACGCGCCCGTCGACGTCCTTCAGGAAACCATCGACTCCGTTCTCGGCCAGTCCTTTCGGGACTGGGAACTTGTCCTTGTCGACGATTGTTCACCAGACCCTGCCGTTCGAGAGCTCTTGCGCAGAGCTTCGGAGAGGGACGAACGAATTCGAGTGATCGAGCGCGTATCGAACGGCGGAATCGTTCAGGCATCCAACGATGCGATCGACGCAGCCCGAGGCACCTTCCTCGCATTGCTCGATCACGATGACCTTCTTGCGCCACGTGCACTCAAACTCATGTACGAGGTGATCCGCAAGACCCCCGGTGCCGACTATGTCTATTCTGACGAAGACAAGCTCGGAGCCGGAGGGGAGTATTACGACCAGTTTGACAAGCCCGACTGGTCCCCGGAGAGACTTCGCGGTCAGATGTACACGGGTCACCTTTCTGTCTTGCGCACCGACCTGGTCCGTGAAGTCGGCGGATTCCGATCAGAGTTCGAGGGCTCGCAGGACCACGACCTTGTTTTACGCGTGACGGAACAGGCTCGCCAAATCGTCCACATCCCAGAGGTCCTCTACCATTGGCGTGTCATTGCCGGTTCGACGGCCGCTGACCCTGCGAACAAGCCATACACGTGGGATGCCGGCGTTCGCGCCGTCAACGCCCACCTCGCTCGAGTCGGTATAGCTGGCGTTGCCTACCGAGGGGTGAATTCAGGCACATATCGGATCGAGCGAGAGCCAGAGCTCAAGCGTTCTGTGAGCGTAATCATCCCGACCCGCGGAACTGCTGGCTTTGTCTGGGGCCAACGGCGGGTATTCGTTGTCGAAGCTGTGCGTTCGGTGCTTGCCAAGACGCGCCACGAGGACCTCGAAATCGTCGTGGTCCATGACACCGATACCCCTGCTGAAGTGCTCACGGACCTCGTCGAGATTGCGGGGGACAGGCTCACGCTCGTGCCCTTCGATCGTCCGTTCAACTTCAGCCGCAAATGCAACGAAGGCTTTCTTGCGGCACGCGGGGATGTGCTCATCTTTCTCAACGACGATACGCAGGTCATCAGCGACGAGTTCATCGGCGACTTGATCTCTCCACTCAACGAGCCGGACGTGGGAATGACCGGTGCAAAACTGCTGTTTGAGGATGGTTTCATTCAGCATGCGGGACACCTCCATCACATGGGTCAGTTCACACATGCGTACATGGGCTCAGAGCAGGACTCTTTCGGCGCATTTTGTTCCCTCATCGTCAACCGTGAATCGTCGGGCCTCACTGCTGCGTGCGTAGCGATGCCTCGTTCGGTCTTCACGGCCATCGGCGGTTTCTCCGAATTGTTCCCCGGAAGCTTCAACGACGTCGACCTCTGCAAGAAGGTTGACCAAGCGGGCTTCCGGCTGGTGTGGCTCGCGAACCTGGAGCTCTTCCACTTTGAGTCACGGTCACGGAACCCGACGGTGCATTCCTTTGAGGACAAGATGATCTTCGAGCGATGGGGTCGGCCGGGACGAGATCCCTACCTGTTTTAGCTTCAGGGTGTTCGTACCTTCCCGTGGCGAGGACAGCTTGCTTGTGCCCTCAGGGTCGGTGGTAGACCATACCCCCTAAGCGGGGGAACCCAGCCTGGGAAGTCCCCAAATGTGCTTCCCCTCGCGTAGTGTTGCCCGTGCGGTCGTGTCCTCCTTCCCGAGAGAATGTTGCCCACCTGATGCCGTGCTGACGACGCACGGTCGGTACCGGAGGCACGGACATGCTCGACAAAGCACGAAGAATGCTGACTGCCCTCGTGGTCGTCGGCCTGATCGGGACTGTTCTCACGGCTATGCCGCAACCTGCGCAAGCCCTCAGCGGCAGCCAGTTCGATCCCGGATATATCATCTCCGACCAGAATTTCTATGTCCGCGACGCAATGTCACAGGATCAGATCCAGGCTTTTTTGGATGCCAAGGTTGGAACCTGCCAGAATTCGCTGTGTCTGAACGTGCTTCGGGTGGACACCCCTACAACGACACTCAGCTTCGGCACCTGCGCAACATACTCAGGCGAAGCCGGCGAGTCTGCTGCGCGGATCATCTACAAGGTTCAGCAGGCCTGCACGATCAGCGCGAAGGTCTTGTTGGTCACGTTGCAGAAGGAACAAGGTCTGGTGACGGACAATGCTCCCTCTGCTTCGGAACTTCGAAATGCCCTCGGGCAGGGCTGCCCGGATACGGCGCCGTGTGACTCCGCTTACTACGGATTCTTCATCCAGGTGTTCTCGGCCGCTCGGCAATTTGCCTGGTACGGCAATCCACTCGGATCCCACACTTCACTGCACGTTGGACAGATGTCAAACATTCAGTACCACCCCAATACTGCTTGTGGATCGAGCCCGATTCAGATCAAGAACAACGCCACGGCAGCTTTGTACTATTACACGCCATATCAGCCGGACGCCGCAGCGTTGGCAAACCTTGGCGGTACCGGCGACAGCTGTTCCTCCTATGGAAATCGCAATTTCTGGGTCTATTACAACAACTGGTTCGGTTCGCCCAACTCGGCGGGGAACCCCGTCGCCAGTGTCGATATTCTCACGACCGTACCCGGTGGCATCCGGGTCGCCGGCTGGGCGTTTGACCCGGACACATCGGATTCCATCCAGGTGCATGTCTATGTCAACGGTGTCGGCACGGCGATCGTTGCGAGCAACAATCGACCAGACGTCGGCGCGATGTGGCCGTCGGCCGGGTCCGCGCACGGCTTTGATGTCACGCTCAAAACGACCACAGCGGGCAATCAGCACGTATGCGTTTTCGGGATCAATCAGGGCCCGGGAACAAATACGCTGTTCACGTGTAGCGACCTCGTCGCTCAGGTGGGCTCCCCACAGGGGGTCCTTGACTCTGTGAGCGCGTCCCGGGGCGCCATCACCGTGACGGGCTGGACTTTTGACCCCGACACGTCGGCATCGATCCCAGTCCACATCTATGTAGACTCCGCAGGTGCGGCTTTCGTTGCAGACGACTCCCGTTCCGACGTTGCTCAGATCTATCCCGGGTATGGGCCACAGCACGGCTACAGTCGAAGTCTCACTGTCGCCCCGGGGGTGCACACGGTCTGTGCATTCGGGATTGAATCTGCCGGAATCGGGTCCAACACCCTCCTGGGTTGCAAGACCGTCACAGTTCTCAGTGGCGCGCCAGTTGGAACCCTTGACGTGGTGTCCGTCGGCCCCGGAACGATCACCGCAGCCGGGTGGGCATTCGATCCCGATACAACGGCATCAATACCCGTGCACGTCTACTCTGACTCGAGCGGAGTTGCAGGCTCGGCCACAGGATCACGGCCCGATGTCGCCGCCGCCTACCCCGGCTACGGCTCGTCGCATGGCTACGCGATCACCTTCGCAGCAACGCCCGGCGTCCATCGAGTGTGCTCCTACGGAATCGATGTCGTGAGTCCCGGAGGGAATCAGGAGCTGGGCTGCAAAACAGTGACGGCGATGAGCGGCTCGCCGGTCGGCGTCATCGATTCGCTCTCCGCCACTAACGGAAAGCTCTCGGTTTCAGGGTGGGCCTATGACCCCGATACCGCTCAGCCGATCCCGGTGCACATTTACGTCGATGCGAGTGGAACGCCGATCACGGCGCCCAACGAACGTCTGGACTTCGCAGCCGTCTACCCGGCATACGGTCCCAATCATGGTTACGGTTTCACCACCGCGATCACTCTCGGATCCCACAACGTTTGCGTGTACGCAATCAATGTCGGCCCCGGTTCGAACGCGCTCCTCGGCTGTAAAGTTGTCACGGGATAGGACGAGAAAGGCCGAGTTGGTCCCGTTCGTCGTTAGTTCACCCGCGAGAACGTATGCGTCTCTGCTTGAGCAGGTGAGAGGAGGCGCCAGAACAACGCCGCGACCACCCCCGCGAATGTGACTGACCCGATGGCCCAGACGGCCATCGGCGACAGCGCGCCGGCCCACCACCATTCGACGCCGGCGTTCAAATTCCAGCCGATCGCGTCGGCGCCGGTGACGTAGCGGCGGATGTTGAAATGCAGGGCGACTGAGTTGGCCAGGCTCAGGGCCACGACAACGAGGATCGTTTGAAATCTGGCGAGCTTCAAGACACGGCCATTCGAGTTGAAGAGGGCGAGCCCGGCGAGCAAGATCATCAGCGGCAGTATGTATCGGGGCTGGAATTGCTCACCGACGTAGGCATGGGAGCGGACAAGGACATACGTGGGGATGGCCCACATGGCCCCGAAGATTCCAGCCGTCGCCAAACCCTTTCGTCGACCCATAGTGCGCATTCCGGTGAAGACGAGCGCGCTGAAGACTGCGATCGTGCTAACCCACACGACACTTGGGAGAACAGTGTCCTGCCAGCCGATTCCCCAGAAACCCAGGGCGCCCGCCCAGAGGGTCGGCACGTTCAAGATGTTCACGAATAGCAGTTGCTTCCAGTCTCCTCGAACGTTGCCGGAGACGAGCCCGGATTCAACGATCGAGGACTGGCCGGACGACAAGTAGAAGTACCCTGCGATCAACACGAGCGCAATGGGCAGTGCCAACGACACGATGAATCGTCGTTCGCGCCGTGCCGAGAGCATCACGACCACGCCGATCGCGAGGATGGCGTATATGGCGGCGTCAGCACGGGCTGCGGCTCCGATCACGGTCGCCAGGGTAGCCAAAAGACCGAGGCCGAGGCGTCGTTGACCACTCGATTCAAAGAATCCCAGTAGAGCGATCCAGAGCGTTCCCGCAGAGATGAGGGCCCAGCTGCTGGGATTGGTGGACGGTATAAGGAACATGCCAAGGGGCACCAGCGTGATAGCGAGGCTCCACGCCAGAATCGGGCGTCTCCTGAACGGCAGCAGAAAGTAGAGGGCAGTGGTTATGCCCACGAAGAGCACAGCGTTGAACACCCTCATAAGAATGACGGAGAGGGGAATGTCCTGACCGGCGAAGGCGCCCATCACCGCGTAGAAGAGCGGCGGGTAGTCGCCTGTCCAGTTGCCGCGTTTGGTCGCGACCGACGCGTAACCGCCGGAGGTCAGCCCGTCCTTCTGGCAGGAAGCGCTGAGATTCGGCTTGAGAGCAAAGCAGGGCGAGGCCGCCAGAGGTACGGGGACGACACGCTCGTCATCCGTCGGACCGGGCGCGCAGAGTCCCTCGCGGATGCCGTCTCCGCACCAGATGCTGTTCAGGTGGTAGTCGTCATCCGGGCTAGCCCCAACCGGTGAGGCCACTGCCCAGCTCAGGAGCGCCATAAGTCCGATGATCGGTGTCAGAATCGTTGCCAGAAGTCTCGTTCGAGTGCGTTGCTGCGTCGCCTGAGTCACGTCGTGAGCTTACCGGCCGGCGCATCCTCGGTCGGTAGCAAGGGTTGTTGCCTCCGCAGTCATTCCATTGTAATGATGAGCGTCGCGCTCGCGGCCGTACCTATAGAATCGTTCCGAGGCTGGTCAAAGCAGGGGGAATGTAGACGTTGGACGTCGAAGACACCCATAGTGAAGCCGTTCACATTGCGATTATCGTCAATAGTTACCCCCCCAGACTGGGGGGGCTCGAGAGTCATGTGTTCCAACTGGCGAACGAACTCAAGGACGCCGGGGCGACCGTCACGGTCGTTTCTCTCGCTCCCGAGGCTTCGGACGTCACAGAGGCGGGCGTCCGGGTCATCAGGCTCCGGATGCACCTGCCGATCGCATCCGTGATTTCTTTTCCCATGTGGGGTACTTCACGACGGCTGAGCCGCCAGCTCGGCCGGCTCGGCGTCACGGTGGTCTCGACCCATACCCGCTTCTTTCCGATGTCCTTCGTCGGGCTGCGGGCGGCACGCCGAATGGGCGTCCCCGTGATCCACACCGAGCATGGCGCGGGTTTCGTCAAGTCACCGTCGAGGGCGATTCAGCTCGCCTCCCGGATCGTCGATCTCACATTCGGGCGCGCCGTGCTCCGGGGCGCTACCTGTGTCCTTGCCGTTTCCGAGCCCGTCATCCAGTTCGTTGACGTGCTCGCGGGAGTGAAGGCCGAGGTGTTTCACAACGCGCTCCGGCTTGAGGAGTGGCCTGTCGTCGTAGCGAATCGCGCACCAACAGGGATCGCCTTCCTCGGCCGCCTCGTCGGTGGCAAGGGTTGGGAAGACTTCATCGACCTGGCCGCGGAACTGATAGACGAAAAGGGGTTCAACAACCTGTCGGTGCATATCCTGGGTGACGGGCCTGACCTGCCCGCGCTGAAGGCGCGAATCCAGTCTCGAGGAATTGATACGTTCGTATCGCTTCACGGACATGCCCCAGTCGAGACGATCAGGACGGTCTTGAACTCCTCGGTGCTCGTGAACCCCAGCCGACTTGCTGAGGGCTTCCAGATCACCCTCCTCGAGGCCACGGCGACAGCCGCGCAGATCGTATCCTTCCCTGTCCCCTCTGTTCAGCCGCTCCGCGCAGACGGCGGACCGATCCGCGAGGTTGCAGATTCCTCCTATGAAGCCCTCGTCGGGGCGGTTGTGGAGGCCCTGAAGCATCCGCTGCCGCTCATTCCCCGGGACATTCTGGAGGCGCGCTGGTCCTGGCACGCCCGCGCGCAAGAGTACCTCGCGGTCGTCGCGAGTGCGACCTCGGCGCTCGGCTCGCCTGCCGACCACGCGGGCCAACCTTAGGATGGACCCTGTGAAGACGACGCTGGAGCAAACACTGATAGTGATGCCGGCGTTCAACGAAGAAGAATCCGTCGGCGACGTCGTCCAGGAGGTATTCAGTCAACTCCCCGGCGTCGGCTGCCTAGTCGTCGACGATGGGTCCTCGGACACCACTGCGGAAGCCGCACGTGCCGCAGGAGCAATCGTTGCCGTTCTTCCCTTCAACCTGGGTGTCGGCGGAGCTATGCGGCTGGGCTTCAAATACGCCCGCGAACACGGCTATGCCAATGTCGTCCAAATCGATTCGGATGGCCAGCACGATCCGGCCGACGTCCGTCCACTATTGGCGAAGCTCGACGAAGCGGACCTCGTGATCGGCGCGCGATTCGCGGGAGCCGGAGTCTACGAGGCTAGCGGCCCCCGCCGGTGGGCGATGCTCACGCTCTCGTCAATGTTGAGCCGGATCTCCCACACCAGGCTCACTGACACGACGTCTGGCCTGCGCGCCAGCGGTCCGCGAGCGGTGAAATTGTTCGCCGATCACTATCCTGCGGAGTATCTGGGTGACACGATCGAGTCTCTCGTCATCGCCATTCGCGAGGGCTGTCGGATCGCTCAGGTTCCCGTGTCGATGCGACCCCGTTCGGGCGGAGTCGCCTCGCACAGTCCGGCACGATCCGCGGTCTATCTCGGCCGCGCAATGATCGCACTGGTGTTCGCACTGATCAGACCGGCGCACCTCCCGCACGGAAGCGTCGATTGACCATGACCATTACAAGCTACTATCTCGGGATAGCGGCAGCGCTCGTGATTCTTGTGATCGTTGTCGAGCTACTCCGCAGACGGCAGCTGCGCGAACGGCACGCGGTTTGGTGGCTGGGAGCGGGACTGCTGGCACTCCTCGCGGGTGTCTTTCCAGTCACGCTCGAGTGGGCGGCTCAATTGGTCGGAATCAAGATTCCGACCAATCTGGTGTTCTTCGTCAGTATTGCGATCCTGTTCCTGGTGTGCCTCCAGCACAGCTCGGAACTGACCCGTGTCGAGGAAAGGTGCCGCAATCTCGCGGAATCGGTGGCGCTCTTGGAGCTCCGTTTGCGCCAAGTCGAAGGAGAGCTGTCTTCTGGAGAGTCCGGGTCGGAATCGGACACACGAAGCGTGAATCCTGATTCACCGGAGAAGTGACCGTGCGCGCTCACTGTGATTCCCTTATTTCGCCCGCCCGTCACCCACGTGATGGGAATCCGAGGTGACGAGCGCTGAGTCGCGATCGCCCGTGTCGGTTGCCATGTGCACGTTCAATGGGGCGGCATACGTAACGGAGCAGCTCCGGAGCATCTTCGGCCAGACTCGGCCTCCCGCCCAGATCGTGGTCTCCGACGACGCGTCGACTGACGGGACCCCCGAACTCGTGGAGTCCGTCGTGACGGAGTGGCGTGCCCGCAATCCCTTGAGCGCCATCGAGGTGCGGGTGATTCGCAACGCGAGCGGGCTCGGCGTGACCGGGAACTTCGAACAGGCCCTCGGCGCATGCTCGGGCGATATTCTGGCGCTGAGCGACCAGGACGACATCTGGCATCCACGTCGGCTCGAACTCATGACGGCAGAATTCACCCGCAGGCCGGAGTTGGTGCTGTTGCACACCGACGCCCGCCTGGTCGACGGCGACGGGCATCCGCTGGGGATGACCCTGCTGCAGACCCTCGGTGTCGCCGACGTCGCCAAAGCCCTCGAACACGACGGGCGGGCCCTCGAGCTGCTGGTGCAGCGGAATATCGTGACGGGGGCGACCATGATGGTGCGTCGCGAGCTCCTCGAGGGGGCACGGCCGTTTCCGGCGGCCTGGGTGCACGACGAATGGCTGGCAATGGTCGCGGCGCTGACGGGAACGATGGATCTGCTCGACGAGCAACTCGTGGACTACCGCCAGCACGATGCCAACCAGATCGGCGTCACGAATCTCGACACCGCCGGACGGCTCGGCAGGCTCCGAGCGCCACGTACGGAGCGGAACAGGCGGCTCCTTGCGCGTGCTCGGGCATTGGCCGAGCGAGCGCCGTCGTTGTTGGGGCCGACCGCCGAACCCAGCGTCCTGTACCTGCTCGAAGGCAAGCTTGCCCACGAAGTCGTGCGCAGTTCATTGCCCGCAGCGTACGCGGCGCGCATCCTCCCCGTTGTCCGTGAGTGGCGTACCGGACGCTACGCCCGGTTCGGGCGTGGCGCCCAGGACGTGCTGCGCGACCTTGTGCAGCCCGTCTAGGCCCTTTCGATGGCTCTGTCACCAATCGTCTACTCTGGGTGAGGGCCGGCGCCGGGGGTGCCCGTGGCCCCGATGCGGACGTATTCCGCGCAAGTGATGGAGGAACTCGCCGTGCCACAGGATCTGACGCCCGTTGTCGGGCGATCGCGACTGCACGCCTGGCGCGACGGCTATCGGCGGTTCACCGAACCGGGCACGGACGGCCTGCCGCGCACGCGGGTCCTCCTCGCCTTCCCCGCGCTGCTCCTGATCCTGGGCATCGTGCTCGTCGCACTCGGAATCAACGGGTCGTCCTCGGGCGTCTTCCACAGCCAGATCGCCTACGGCAGCGACTCGAGCCTGATCGCGGGCACGCCACAGCTCACCAGGTCCGATGAATGGAACGTGCAGACCGTGTGGGCGATCGCCCAGGTGCAGCAGGGGCTTCCGCTCGTGAACGAGACGTTCCCCGGCGGGATGGATGCGACGTTGCCGCAGGACCTGCCCCGGGTGGACTGGACGGTGGCCTTCCGGCCGCACCTCTGGGGATTCATGGTCATGGACGTCGACCACGCGATCGCCTTCAAGTGGTGGCTGCCCGGGCTCGCGCTCGCGGCCGCCGCGTACATGTTCCTCGTCACGTTGCTGCCCAGGCGGCCCGGCGTCTCCGCGATGATCGCAGTCGGATTCCTCTACAGCCCGCTCTTCCAGTGGTGGTACCTGTCCACGACGCTGTGGCCGGTCGTGTGGGCACTCACCGCCATGACGGCGTTGATGCACGCGTTCTCGAGCAGCTCCCTGCGGTCCCGATGGGGCTGGGCGGCCCTCGTGGGCTTCCTCACGGTGGTCATGGCGACGGGCATCTACGTGCCCTTCATCGTTCCGGCGGTACTTGTCGTGTTGTTCTTCGCCATCGGCCTCGTGGTCGAGCGTCGCCGGGAGAACCCTGGGCTGCGGGCAGTGCTCTCGCGGGTCGGACCGGTGCTCGTGGCCGGCGTTGCGGCATCCGCCGTCACGGTTCTCTGGCTCGCGACCAAACTCACGACCGTCGAGGCGTTCCTCGGCACCACGTACCCGGGCAACCGGGTGACACCGACCGGTGGCGGCAGCCTGCTGAGTTTCGCCTCGGCGATCGGATCCTCGTTCACGCAGACTCTCAATGCGCAGCGCCCAGGCCTGCTCGGAGCGAACGGCTCTGAAGCGTCGACCTTCTTCTACATCGGCATCTACCTGCTGCCTGTCGTCGGTTGGATCGTGTTCAGGCAGGCCAGGGCGAAGCGGATGCTGCCCTGGACGCTCATCGGGCTCACCGCCGTGGTCCTGCTGCTGCTCGCCTACCTGTACGTGCCCGGATGGGATGCGATCGCACGGCTCCTGCTGCTCGACAAGACCAGCCAGAACCGCGTGCGGCTGGGCATGGGGCTTGCGTCCCTCGGCCTGCTCGCCTACGTGCTGCGCTACCTCGACGAACACCGGGTGCGCGCAGGCTTCTGGATCGCCGCGATCTCGGCCGGCCTCTTCGCGCTCTCCCAGGCCGCGATCGGATACGTGGCCATCCGGCACCTCCCCGGAATGCTCGAGGCCGTGCAGCTCTGGTGGCTCTGGGCGCTGCTCTCAGCGGCGGCCATCTACTTCGCCGCGCGGCGTCAGCCGAGGCTCGCCGCGACCGCGTTCCTGATCGTGACGATCGCCGGCTCTGGCCTGACCAACCCGATCTACAGCGGGGTGCTCGATCTGCGCGAGACGGCGGTGTCCAGGGCCGTCGTCGCCCTCGACGCTTCGGCGCCGAAGACCTGGGTCGGTATCGGCGGCGGACTCACGACTGCGGTGCTGCTGGAGTCCGGCGTGCGTGCGGAGAACGGCTTCCAGGGTGCACCCTCCCGCGCGATGTGGGGCGTCATCGACCCGGCGAACCAGTACGCCTTCCAGTGGAACCGACTCGCCGGCGTGAGCTGGGTCGCGGGCCCCGGGGAGCCCGTGGTCTCCAATCCCGCTGAGGACCAGATCCGGGTCACCTTCGACGCCTGCTCCGTGTTCGCACAGGCGAACGTGGGCTACGTGCTCGCAGACGATCACCGTCTTGACTCGACCTGCCTGAAGCCCGTGCAGGCTTTCGAGCTGCCGAAGGCGACCCTGGAGATCTACCAGGTCGTCCCGCGCTAGAAACACGCCGCCCGGCTCTCGCCGGCACCTACCGGCGTTCGGCTGGCTCTGCGAGGCTCAGGCCGAGGGCGTGCCTGGCCAGAATGCGGATGCCGGCCGTCTGACGGGCGGAGACGGCCTCGGGCAGGCGCGTGAGGGCATTGATCCGCGAGGAGATGTGCCAGCGGGCCGTGCGGGCCGCCCGAGGCCAGCCGTGCTCCTCGAACTCGGCCGCGAGTGCCCGGAAGAAGCGCTGCTCCTCGACGAACCTGCTGCCCTCCGCCGCCCGCCACGACGAGACGCTCGAGGCATGGCGGCGATACTCGAAGACGACCTCGTCGTCGAGCAGCAGGCTGCCGCCCTGGAACGCCACGTCGAGGGCGAGGCCGAGGTCCTGGATGACCGAGAGGTTCGGCCGGAACCCCACCGCGGCAACGGCCGAGCGGCGCCAGGCGATCGCGGGGAAGTTCATCCAGTTGCCCCTCGTCACGCTCACGGCGAGCTTCTCGCCGCCCAGCTCGATGGTGCCGCGCACGTGCGGGCGGTAGAGCGCCTTCATCCGGTCGACGAGCGGCCGGTAGACCCGGCCGTCGCCGTCGATGACCCGGGTGCCCGGGTGGATGAAGTCCGCGGTCGGATGCGCCTGGCCGAGCGCCTTGACCCGGGCGACATAGCCGGGCAGCATCACGTCGTCGCAGCCGAAGATGGTCAGCCACTCGTTCACGGCCAGGTCGATCGAGGCCTGGAAGTTCACGTTGATGCCCGCGTTCACCGGGTTGCGCCGGTAGACGATCCGCGGATCTGCGAGGCCGACGAGCCACTCGCCGGCCGTGACGTCGGGATAGCAGTCGTCGATGACGACGAGACGCCAGTCGGGATCCGTCTGCGCGAGGACGCTCTCCACGGCAATGCGGAAATGGTCGACGCGGCCGTAGAACGGCATCATGATGTCGAGTGTCACGCGGTTCTCCCTCGCGGCATCCGGTTTCGGAACCGCTGCTTCCGTGTTCGCCGAGTAGCATTCACAGGTGAAACCATCTTCGCTCATGTCCCAGGCAGCCATCTCCACCGGTGGTGTCCTCGCTCAGGGACTGGCCCGTTTTGCCTACACGGTGCTGATCGGCCGCGTGATGGGGCCGGAGGATCTGGCTCACGTTTCGGCCTGGATCGCCCTGGCCCTGATCCTCTCGCTGCTCTGGCCGACCGGGGCGGGAAACGCGGCAGCGCACTTCCTCGCGCACGAGCGTGCACTCGGCCATTCTCCTGTTCCCGCCCTCCGCCTGATCCAGCGCTCGTTCTGGATCTCCTGCGCCGGAATGCTGTTGATCGGGCTTCCTGTCGCCATGATCGCGCTCGGGGCGGACATCGGCGACACCATCGCGATCGGGGTGCTGATCGTGACGTGGTCCGGCTATGTCCTCGCGCGGGGGATCGAGGTCGGCCTCGGCCGGATCACGTCTGCGGCAATCTGGGACGTGATCTCCTCGGCGACGACAATCGGGCTCCTCACGATCGTCCTGGTGACACGCCTTCCCGGGGCGCTCCTCTGGCCGATCGCGATCGGCTACGCCGTCTTCGCGCTGCACTCGCTCCGTGGCGCACACCTCGGCCACGACGAGCTCCGGCAGGAGAGCGGGCTGGAGCCGGCGCGCATCCTGAAGTTCATCTCCTGGAATTCCCTCGGATTGCTCGCCTCGAACGGGCTGATCCAGTTCGCGATGGTGTTTGTATTCATCGTCGAGCCACCGCTCACGGCCGGGTTGTTCGCCGCGGCGATGTCGCTCGCCACCCCCGCGTCGATGCTCAGCCAGGCCATCACCCAGGTGCTCATCCCGCGCTTCACCGAGTGGGTGGCGGCCGATCGGGTCGCCTCGCGGCGTCGGTACCTGATGGTGTTCGGAGTGATGTTCCTCGGCCTCGGCGCCGTCTTCGGAGCTGTCGCCCTCGCCAGCCCGATCGTCGTCGACGTCGTCTTCCACGCGACCTACCGGGAAGCCGCACCGATCATGGCCTTCCTCCTGATCGGCGTCTTCGCCTTCTCGATCTCCCTGGTCGCCACGGCATACCTGCTGACGACGGGGCGCACCCGGGTTGCGACGGCCGCCTCGGTCGTCGGCCTGGTCGTTGGCCTGATCGTCATGGTCGCGGGCACGCCGGTCCTGACCGGGTCGTGGGCGGCCGTGGCCGGAGTCATCTCCGGGTATACCGTGACCGCAGTGTGGGTCATCGCCGCATCGTTCGGGCGCGTGCAGGCGGATGCCCCGCGCGGCATCCGTGTTCCACTCGTCTAGGGTGAAGGATTAGCTGTAACCGCCGTCCCGAAGGAAATGATGTCCGACACGTCTGTCGCCGAGCTCGAACTGTCCATCGTCATGCCGTGCCTGAATGAGGCCGAGACGCTGGCGATCTGCATCGACAAAGCCCAGGGTTACCTGGCGCGGTCGGGAGTCCGCGGAGAAGTCGTCATCGCCGACAACGGCAGCACCGACGGATCGCAGGAGATCGCGATCGAGCACGGCGCCCGCGTCGTCGACGTCGCGGCCAAGGGCTACGGCAACGCCCTGATGGGCGGCATCGAAGCAGCCAAAGGTACCTACGTGATCATGGGTGACGCCGACGACAGCTACGACTTCAGCTCCCTCGACCAATTCGTCGAACGGCTCAGGGCCGGCGACGAACTCGTGATGGGCAATCGGTTCCGCGGCGGCATCGAGCCCGGCGCCATGCCGCCCCTGCACAAATATCTCGGCAATCCCGTGCTCTCGACCATCGGGCGGATGCTGTTCCGCTCGGAGATCCGCGACTTCCACTGCGGCCTGCGCGGCTTCAACCGGCAGTCGATCCTCGACCTCGGCCTGATCACGACTGGCATGGAATTCGCCAGCGAGATCGTCGTCAAGTCGACCCTCGACGGCCTCCGGGTGAGCGAAGTGCCCACGACGCTCAAGAAGGACGGCCGCAGCCGTCCGCCGCACCTCCGCAGCTGGCACGACGGCTGGCGCCACCTCCGGTTCCTGCTGCTTTTCAACCCGCGTTGGCTGTTCCTGATCCCCGGTTCCGTCGCGTTCGCCCTCGGAATCCTCGGCTCCATCCTGCTCGCCTTCGGACCGGTGCAGATCGGCACCGTGGGCCTCGACGTGTCCAGCCAGGTCTATCTCGCAGCGCTCGCCGTCGTGGGCTACCAGGCGATGCTCTTTGCGCTTCTGACGAAGCTCTACGCGCAACACGAGGGTTTCCACCTGCCGCGCAGCCGGGCCTTCGAACGGTTCGCCCAGCGGGCGAGCCTCGAAAGCGGCGTGATCGTCGGCCTGATCCTCTTCGTGATCGGCTTCGCCGTTGCCATCCTCCAGCTGAGCGTCTGGGCCGCCTCCGGATTCGGCGCCCAGGACCCCGTCGACACGATGCGGCTCGCGGTTCCGGCCGCCCTGTTCATGATGCTCGGGTTCCAGACCGCGATGTCGGGGATGTTCCTCGGGATCCTGTCCATCGACATCCGTCGCCCCCGCTAGCGACAGCTCTACTCGGCCCCGTCGTCGGTCTCGGGCGGGCGGGGCCTGGGCTGAAGTCCGCTGCGCCAGCTCTTGCCCTGCGCGGCCGTGAGGGCGCAGATCAGGAGCAGTAGCCAGCCGGCCTCCACGAGAACAGTGCTCTCCGCGAGGCTCGTGACGATCAGCACCACGAGGATGAGCGGCGCCCACGCGTAGATGAGGGTGCGCTTGTTGGAGGCGAGCACCCAGGACCGCCAGAAGGCGAGCACGACGAGGACCAGGAAGCTCAGGAAGCCGATCAGGCCGAGCTGGAAGTACACATCGAGGAACGCGTTCAGTCCGGTCTCGTAGTGTCGGCGGGTGCTGAAGTCGAGCCACCCGTACGGGGTCGCGGTCCCCGGCCACAGGCCCGACCAGCCCCAGCCCTCGAGCGGGTGCAGCCCCACGAGGCGCCACATCTCCCGCCACAGGGTCGCGCGCACGCCGAATTCGCTGCGGGCGTTGAGCGCTTCGACAATGGCCCCGCGGGTGAGGAACGCGACGACCCCGGCGACGACGGTCACGCCGAGGAGGGCGAACTGCAGCAGCCGACGGCGCGGCTGGGGGGTGTTGCGCAGCCAGGTCAGGGCGAGACCGGCGAGACCGACGAAGACCGCGACGATGAAGATGACCGGAGACCCGGTGAGCAGGAGGCAGGCGGTCGCCCCGATCAGCGAGACGATCGCCACCCCGCGCCGCACCGACCGGGTCCGTAGCTCGATGACGAAGGTGACGCCCGCAATGAGGGCAGCGAACCCGAGCGCGTTGCGGGAGCCGAAGATGCCCTGGATCGGGCCGAGCTCGTCAAGATGCCCCTGGATGTCGAGGAACCGGATCGGCGCGTCGAGCAGCAGTCCGGCGACGATCTCGAGTGCGACGGAGGTCGCGAGCAGCACCCGGAGCACGTCCCCTGTCGCCCGCACGATCTGGATCATGGTGCGCGCGAGCACGATGTAGAGCGCGAGGAAGGCGAAGGCGAGCTGGTAGATGAGCCCGATCGCCGTCGCGAACGGGTACCCGGTCCAGAGCAAGGACAGTGCGCACCAGCCGAGGAATACCAGGATCGAGATCGGCAGCAGCCCGTGCCATTCGATCTGTTTCCTGCGGGCGACGAGGGAGAACGCGGCGAGCACGACGAGTCCGCCGAGCACGCCGATCAGGCCGGGCCAGCCGACCAGCCCGCGCAGGAAGACCGAGCCGAACGCTGTCGCGATCGTCGCCTGGGTCAGCGCCGTGGCGAAGTGCGGGCCCCGGAAGAGCCGCATGAGTGCCCTCGGTAGTTCGGGGGAGTGCGCGCGGGAGTTCATGGGCTTCCTAGGCTACCCGCCGGCATCCGCCCCGCCCGGTCTGGCGTGTTTCGCAGCCACACGGATGCCTAGGGCATCGGCCGGTTCAAGGCCTGCTGTCTCTTGGTGGTGACGCTGACGAGCACGAGGAGAACCCAGCCGTATTCGATGAGCAGCCGGCTCTCTGCGACACTCTGGGCGATGAGCGCGGCCATCAGGAGCAGCGGGAGCAGGGCGGAGACGGTGTACGGGGCGGTGTCGGAGACGGTCGTGCGCGGCCGGTCGACCGCGAGGAACCAGGACCGCCAGAGGGCGCCGGCGACGATCGCGACGAAGGCGATGAGGCCGATCAC
This sequence comes from Cryobacterium sp. RTC2.1, assembly GCF_035018685.1. Lineage (NCBI taxonomy): Bacteria > Bacillati > Actinomycetota > Actinomycetes > Micrococcales > Microbacteriaceae > Cryobacterium > Cryobacterium sp. RTC2.1. The sequence goes on along the minus strand of NZ_JASJXJ010000001.1, from coordinate 13,148 downwards.
CCCGACCTGGAACCAGACGTCGAGCCAGGCGTTGTGCGCCTGCAGGTAGACGACGCCCTTGCGGTTCGCGAGGCCCGCGAAGGGTTCGGCCCACGGCACCCAGTAACTGACCCAGCCCCAGCCGAATGCCGGCCGCTGCACGGCGAGGCCGGTGACGCTCGCCCAGATGTCGAGGCGGCCGGTGAGGTCCTCGCTTTTGCCGAAGAGGCTGAGCAGCCACGGCGACAGGGTTGCCACCGCGACCCCGCCGGCGACGATGAGGCCCGTGGCGGCGACATAGACGGGACGGCGGCGCTGCGGGCCGCGGCTGCGGGTCCAGAGGGCGAAGATCAGCACGATCGCGACGAAGGCTGCGGCGAGGGTCACGGTCGCAGAGCGGGTCAGCACCAGCACGACCGCGGCGGCGGCGAGCCAGGCGATGCCCCAGCCGCGCCGGACTGTGCGGGCGGCGAGCTGTACCGCGAAGACGATGACCGCGAGGAGAGCAACGAAACCGAGCAGGTTGCGGTTGGCGACGATGCCCTCGATCGGGCCGCCGTGGAAGAGCAGGCCGCGGGACCAGTAGAACGCGTCCGGGATCTTCTCGCCGGGGTAGGACACCCAGAGCGGGAGCACCGGCTGCCGCACGAAGGCGCCGACGATCACTTCGAAGAGCAGCGACAGGGCGATCACCCAGCGAAGCGCCGCGGCCAGGGTGCGGAGCAGTTCGGCCCAGCTGAGCACGAGGGCGAGGAAGAGCGCGGCGATCGTCGTGGCCCAGAGCACGGCGACGCCGATGGCCGAGGCGCCCGGGTAGAAGGACCAGGCGATGGACAGCGTCGTGATCACGAGGAAGACGCCGATCGAGCGCGGGAACTTCGACCAGACCCAGTCCGGCTTCAGGCGCACGAGCAACACCACGCTGCCGACGAGAACCACGACCGCGATGGCGCCGAAGCCCCACCAGCCGAGCAGGTTGCGCCAGAATTGACCGGCGAGGGCCGTGAAGAACACGAGCGTCGCAAAGGACCGGACGACGAAACGGCTCTGTACGGCGGGCATGAGTCCTAGAGTACTGCCGGGGTTCCCGCCCGGCTGCTGTCGAGCACACAGCCACCCAGACATTTTTATACCCATGGGGGTATAGTTCAGCCATGAAGATTCTTATTGTGGGCGGAGTGGCGGGCGGCATGTCCGCTGCGACGCGGATGCGCCGGCTCGACGAAGCGGCAGAAATCATCGTATTCGAGCGCGGGCACTACGTGTCCTTCGCGAACTGCGGGCTGCCCTACTACGTGGGCGGCCTCATTGAAGACCGGTCGGCGCTGCTCCTGCAGACGCCCGAGTCACTCGCGAGTCGTTTCCGCCTCGACGTGCGCATCGACCACGAGGTCACCGGCATCGACCGTGCGGCCCGGACGGTCAGCGTGCGGGACACGGTGACGGGGACCGTCACGACCGAAGGCTATGACCGTCTGGTGCTCGCGGCCGGGGCGACGACCCGCAGCGTGCTCCCTGCCGGGTCGGACCTGCCGGTGCACACCCTACGCACGGTCGACGACGTCGACCAGATCACCGCGCTCCTCACGCGCGCGTCCGGGCCGGGCTCCGCCGTCACTGGCCCCGCCGCCACGGTCGCCGCCGTCGTGATCGGCGCCGGCTTCATCGGCCTCGAAGCTGTCGAGAACCTCGTCCTGCGCGGCGTGCAGGTCACGGCCGTCGAATTCGCCGGCCAGGTGCTCGGGCCGCTCGACCCCGAGATGGCGGCCCCGGTTGCCGCGGTGCTGAAAGCGCACGGCGTGGACGTGCGGGTGGACACCTCGGTGCGGGGCGCATCCGCCGGGCGCGTGCTGCTCAGCGACGGAACGGATGTCGCGGCCGACCTGATCATCGAGGCGACCGGAGTGCTCCCGGACACCTCGCTCGCCGCTGCGGCCGGCCTGCGGATCGGCGAGAGCGGTGCGATCTGGGTGGACGACACCCAGCGGACGAGCGACCCGCTCATCTATGCCGTCGGCGACGGCGCCGAGAAGATCGATGCGATCAGCGGCGGGCCGACCCGGATCGCGATGGCCGGGCTCGCCAACCGGCACGGCCGCGCCGCCGCGGACAGCATTGCCGACAGCGCAGCCGGCGCTTCCGGGGTCTCCGTCGCCGCGGAGCCGGCCTTCGGCGTCGCGATCGTCGGCGTCTTCGGCACGACCGTCGCCATGGTCGGCTGGAGTGAACGGCGCCTGCTGGCCTCCGGCCGGGGGCACCGGGTCGTGCACACCCACCCGAGCGACCACGCCGGTTACTACCCGGGGGCCGAGCAGATGTCGGTCAAGCTCCTGGTTGATGCCGCGACGGACGCGATCCTCGGCGCTCAGATCGTGGGCGGTCACGGGGTCGACAAGCGGATCGACGTGATCGCCACGGCGATGGCCGGCGGGCTGACGGCATCCGCTCTCAGTCGGCTGGAGCTCGCCTATGCGCCGCAGTACGGCTCGGCGAAGGACCCGATCAACCAGCTCGGCTACGTTGCGGACAACCTCGCGGCCGGCACCACCCGCAGCCTGCAGTGGCACGAACTGGCCGCGGCGCTCGCCGCGGGCGAGGCGTTGGTCGATGTGCGCACGGCGGGCGAGTTCGCGGCCGGGAGTATCCCGGGGGCGATCAATGTGCCGCTCGACGAGCTCCGCGACCGGTTCGGCGACCTGCCGGCCGGGCCGCTCGTGGTGCACTGCCAGGTCGGGCAGCGCGGGCACACCGCCGCGCGGCTGCTCAGCCAGCTCGGCCGTGAGGTGCGTAACCTCGATGGAGGCTACAAAACCTGGGCGGCGGGGGCCGCGGCGCTCGCCGCGTCGCCCCGCGCCGCGGTCGCTCCTGCTCCTCCTATTTCCCCCGTAGTTCCCACTCTCTCCACCGAAAGGATCGTCGCATGAAGGAAATCACTGTCACGGAACTCGCCGCGCTCGACCACCCCGCCATCGTCGACGTGCGCGAACAGTCCGAATACGACACTGTCCACGCCGAGGGAGTGCGGTTGATCCCGCTCGGCGAGCTCGTGCAGCGCGTCGACGAGGTGCCGCGCACGGGCCCCGTCTACGTGGTGTGCCACCTCGGCGGGCGCAGCGCCCAGGCGACCGGCTTCCTCGCGGCGCAGGGCATCGACGCGATCAACGTCGTCGGCGGCATGGACGCGTGGCAGCGCGCCGGGCTGCCCGTTTCCGGAAAGGCCTGAGATGACTACTGAAACTGTCGCCGTAGCGGATGCCGCCGTTCAGCCCACCGCTGTGCAGGGGGCCGCGCACGCCGCGAACCAGAAGAAGATCCTGAACCGGTTGCGCCGGGCCCAGGGCCAGCTCGGCGCGGTGATCGCCGCGGTCGAATCCGGCGGTAGCTGCAAGGACGTCGTGACCCAGCTTGCCGCGGTGTCGAGCGCCCTCGACAAGGCGGGCTTCGTGATCGTGTCCACCGCGATGCGCGACTGCATCGACAACCCGGACACCCCGAACGCGCTCACGGTCGACGAGCTCGAGAAACTCTTCCTCACCCTCGCCTGACCCCGCGCGCCCGCCCCTGACCACGGGGCACGGGCGGGCGGGGCATCAGCGCCGGGTCAGGTGCGTGACCGTGAAGCCGCCGGGGGCGACCGTGACGGATGCGCGAGCCGGGTTCCCCCGCTCATCCGCGTGGGCGACGGGCCGGCCAGCGGCATCGTAAGCGGCCTGCTCCAGCCGGAACCCGCGCGGCACGAGCACGGGCCGCACGCTGGACTCCCGCGCGGCGCTCACGTACAGCGTCGAATCGCCGGCCGGTCCGGTCACCGTGACCGTGGACACGAGCGGCTGCAGCAGCAACGCGTCGATCGCCGCCGCCCCGCTCGACGTGCCGGTCACAGCGGTCGAGCCGGCCGGCAGCGTGCGGGACAGTGAGAGCGGCAGCAGGCGGCCGGGGGCATCCGTGATTCCCTGCGCCCCCGCGCCACCGTTCGCCGTGCTGCCGAGCGCTGCCCGGGCGGATGCCCAGCTCGTGTTCCCTGAGCGGGCTTCGGTCTGGTTCACGATCGGGTAGACGTTGCGGGCCTGGTCGTTCGCCGGGACGGGGACGCTGAGCGACCCGCCCTTCGTCAGGCTCACGTATGCGCCGCCGGAGAGGTTGGCCTCGCCGGTCCACGCCGATGCGGGGGTGACGACCGAGCCGCCGGTGATCGTGCCGGACTCGGCTTCGACGACGCTGAGTCCTGCGGTTGCGACGGTCTTCTCGATTCCGAGCGCCTTGGCCCTGAGCTCGGGGTTCGCGTCGAGGGTGAGCATGGTCAGCAGGGTGTGGATCGTGGATTCGGCGCCCGAGTTCGGGTTGACCCGGCCGTCGCGCTCGATGCCGTCGATCGCGGTGCCTGTCGCCGGGTTGTATGCCGGGAGGCCGCTGCGGTTGGCGCCGAAGAACCAGCCGGCGTAGATCGCGGCGACGTCGAGCAGGCCGGGCGCGTTCGCGGCCTTCGCGGTCGCGACGAGGCCTTCGACCCGGGAGTCAACGCCGTAGGCGATCTGCGCCTCGCCGGGGGTCGGGCTCCACGCGTTGTCGGCGCCGCCCGCGGCGAGAAGCTGCGGGGTGAACTGGGCGGAGTCGGCGACGGCGGCTTTCAGCAGGTCGGGTCGGCCGAGCACGGTCGATGCCGTCGCGACGGCGGTAGGGGCCAGGCCGCCCCAGGCATGCCAGAGCGACTGCGACTTGTTCCACGGCAGGATCGCGCCGAACGGCCACTGGGTGAGCGAACCGGAGGACATCGCGGCGACGCCCTCGGTCAGCCGGGTCAGCGCGGTGCGCACAACGCTGTCGCCGGGGTCGGCCGCGCTGAAGGCGGCGAGGCCGATGGCGGCCTCTGCCGAGGCATCCGCCCCGCCGGCGATGAGCCAGGCCGGGACCTTCACGCCGTCGGCGACGTCGAAGGTGCCGTACCGGGCGAGGGACTGCCGGTTGAGCGCGTCGAGGCTGAGGTGCAGCCGGTTCTGGAGGAACGCGGCGAAGGCGGGGTCTCCGCCCGCGCCAGTTCCAGAGAAGGCCGCGTAGCCCTCGCCGAGGGCCCAGAGGGTGCGGGCGACCCAGTACGACTCCGCGGAGTCGCTCGGGTCCGGCAGTTCCTTGGGCGTTGCGCTCGGGGTCAGCGTGCCGTCGGCTTGCTGCCAGAGTACGACGTTGCCGGCGTTCGGGCCGGACGCGGTCTGGAGGTAGGTCAGGGCGCGCAGGGTCTGCACCGCGTGGTCGCGGCTCGAGGCGTCGCCGGTGAGCTTCCAGTGCCGCAGGTAGACGACCGCGGTGCGGGCGATGTCGTCGGCGTTGTATGCGCCCTGGCTCCAGTGGCCAGTGCCTGCGTCGAGGGAGCCGCCGCCGATGCGGGTGTAGCTCCCGTCCGCGTTGCGGTTGGCGTAGGTCCATGGCGCCTGCGCGGTCGGCTGCTCGGCGAGGCGGTAGGTCGTGTGCTCCGCGGTCTGCGTGAGCGGAACCGCGTCGAGCAGGAAGTCCAGGTGAGCGAGGTTGGTGAGCGGCTGGCCTGCGGCGGGGGCCGGTGGCGTGGTGGTGCTGCCGACCGCGGTTGCGGTGCCGCCGGCGACGGATGCGGCCGCCCGGCCGGGCTGTGCGGCCGCGGCTCCCGCACCGGCTCCCCACAGCAGCAGCGAGACCGCGCTCGCGAGGGCGACGGAGCCCAGCGCCGATCGGCGCGGGGTGAAACGGAAACCAACGGCATTGTGCGTCATGCGTGACTCTCCTTTGAGTACTGAACCGGTTCAGCACTCCCCACTAAACCGGTTAAGGTAGCGAGTGTCAAGGGGGACCGTCGCCGGGCATCCGTGGGCGCCTTGATAGTTTGGACTCAACCGAGTCGCACGAGACGTACAGGAGCAGTCATGTTTGTGGGCATCAGCAATACACCGCGGGACTACGCGTGGGGCTCGACGACCGCGATCTCGGGACTGCTCGGCACGACTCCGTCTGGCAAGCCGGAGGCCGAACTCTGGCTCGGGGCGCACCCGGGGTCGCCGTCGGTAATCGAGGATCCCTCGCGCACGGGCGGGGCCAGGACCCTCGTCGACTGGATCCTCGCGGACCCCGAGCGGGCTCTCGGCTCCGCGCTCGCGGAGCGGGAGACCGACGCAGGGTCGGTGCCTCCGCGGCTGCCGTTCCTGCTCAAGGTGCTCGCCGCCGCGAGCCCGCTCTCGCTGCAGGCGCATCCCACGAGTGAGCGGGCGCGCACCGGCTTCGCCCTCGAGAACGCCGCGGGCGTCCCCATCGATGCCTTCGACCGCAACTACCGCGATCAGTTCCACAAGCCCGAGATCATCTTCGCGCTGAGCGAGACCTTCGAGGCGCTCTGCGGTTTCCGCGAGCTCGGCGAGGTGCGGCGCATCGTGGGGGAGTTGCGCGCCCTCGACGCCGCGTCGGAGAACCCGCAGCCCGGAGCCCTCGACGCCCTCGAGAGCCGGCTGCTCGGTGACACCGGCCTGCGGGACACCGTGGACTGGCTGCTGCGTGACGGGCGCGGCGGCGACACCGGCGAGGTCTCCTGGCTCGTCGAGCGCGTGGTCAGCCTCGCGAAGGACGCCGTGTACCTCGCGGAGGGCGGGGCCGCGATCCGGTTCCCGCTCGAGCTCGCGACCGTGCGCGACCTCGCCGTGGCGTACCCCGGCGACCCCGGCATCGTGATCTCCCTCCTGACCAACCGGGTCTCCCTGAAACGCGGCGAGGCCCTCTATCTGCCGGCCGGCAACATCCACGCCTACCTGCTCGGGCTCGGCATCGAACTCATGGCGGCGTCGGACAACGTGCTCCGCGGCGGGCTCACCCCCAAGCACATCGACGTCGACGAACTTCTCGACGTGCTCGCCTTCTCTCCGGTTCCGGTGCCCTACCTGGCCCCGATCGTGCACACGCCCGGCGTGTCCGAGTACCGGCCCGACGTGGACGACTTCGCGCTCGTGCACATCGAGGCCTCTGCGGCGGATGCTGCCGCTCCCGCCGCCGGGGTCCCGATGCGCCAGTTCACGCTCACGGGACCGGGAATCGCGCTCTGCACGGCCGGAGGCTTCCTCGTGGCCGGTGCAACGGCATCCGTCACCCTGAAGCGCGGCGAATCGGTCTACATCACCCCCGACGAGGGCACCCTCACCTTCGCGGGCGCCGGAGATGTCTTCCTCGCCACAACCCCCTAGTCCCCGCTCGCCGGTCTTTGCTCGGCGCGAGGAGCCCGGAGGTCAGCCGGCGCGGCGGGCCCCGAAGGTGCGCCGGTACGCGGTCGGGGTGGTCTGCAGCACCTTGAGGAAGTGGTGCCGCATCACGGCGGCCCCGCCGAACCCGGTGTCGCCGGCGATCTCCTCGAGGCTCCGCGTGCTCTCCTCGAGCAACTGCTGCGCCCGCAGCAGGCGCTGCCGGTTGAGCCACGCCGTCGGCGTCGTGCCGAGCTCCGCGCGGAAGCGCCGGGCGAAGGTGCGCGGCGACATCAGCGAGCGCCGGGCGAGTTCCTCGACGGGCAGCTCGCGGTCGAGGTTCTCGAGCATCCACGCGGTCACGCTCGCGAACGAGTCGCTGTCGCAGTCGACGACGGGTGCCTCGATGAACTGGCACTGGCCGCCGTCGCGCTGAGGCGGCACGACCATCCGCCTGGCGATGTTGTTGGCGACGGATGCCCCGAGCACCTTCCGCACGATGTGCAGGCACGCGTCGATGCCGGCCGCAGTACCGGCCCCGGTCACCACGCGGCGGTCCTCGACGAAGAGCACGTCGGGGTCGACCCGGGTCTGGGGGAATCGGCGCGCGAGGGCATCCGTGTACATCCAGTGCGTGGTGCTGCGCCGGCCGTCGAGGATGCCCGCCTCGCCGAGCACGAACGCGCCGCTGCAGACGCTCAGCACCCAGGCGCCCCGGGCCTCGGCGTCGCGCACGGCCTGCAGCACGGCGGGATGCACCGGTGTGCCCTTGTCGAATGCGGGAATCGCGAGCAGGTCGGCGTCGGCCGCCGCGGAGAGGTCTTCCGTCACGATGATGTCGAAGCCGAGCTTGGTGCGGATCGGCCCGGGCTCGGCGGCCGTCACGTGGAAGTCGAAGACGGGACCGCCGGTGTCGCTCCTGTCGATGCCGAAGACCTCGCAGATCACGCCGAACTCGAACGGCGCCATGTCGGGCAGGGCGATGCAGACGACCTTGTTGAGCGAGGCAGGGGCGAGCGCGGCGGGCATGCGAACCTCCGGTAACGGCATTGGCAGGAAATGGTCGAACACTGGCAAGACTGCCACTCGCGGCAGGATATCGCAATGCCTAGAGTTCCTGCCATGATGACATTCCTGGTCCTGGTTCTCGCCCTCCTCACCCTCTGGAGCGCCGTCGCGACGTTCAGCACGGTGACCCGCGACGGCTACGGCGACCCGCAGATCGCCCGGCGCACCCACGGCCCCGACGACGACTGGCCCTGACCCACGCGCGCTACTTCCGCTGCTTCGCGCCTGGCACGCCTGGCGCGAAGCGGCGCAGGGGGCGCGCAGCGCCGGAATCGGCCCGAACGCTAGGCTGGCAGCACCGGCATCGCTAGGTTGCCGAGCGATCCTGCGAGGGTAAACATGGCGTGGCTTGTCACCGGCGGAGCCGGCTATATCGGATCCCACATCGTCCGCGCGTTCCTCGCCGAGGGCATCGACGTCGTCGTGGTCGACGACCTCTCGAGCGGCCACGCCGAATTCGTCCCTGAGTCCGTGCCGTTCGTTCACGGCGACCTGCTCGACGGCCCCCTTCTCCTCAACACCTTCTCCGATCACCCGATCACGGGCGTCGTGCACGTCGCCGGTTTCAAGTACGCCGGGGTCTCGGTGCAGCGCCCGCTGCACACCTATGAGCAGAACGTCACGGCCATGGCCACCCTCCTCGCTGCAATGCAGGAAGCCGACGTGAAGCGGATGGTGTTCTCCTCGAGCGCGGCCGTCTACGGCACCCCGACGACCTCGCTCGTCACCGAGGAGACCCCGAAGAGCCCGGAGTCCCCGTACGGCGAGACCAAGCTCATCGGCGAGTGGCTGCTCCGCGACCAGGCCGTCGCGGCCGGACTCAGCTACACCGCGCTCCGCTACTTCAACGTTGTCGGCTCCGGTGCTCGCGAGCTCCGCGACACGAGCCCGCACAACCTGTTCCCGATCATCTTCGACGCGCTCCTCGCCGGCCGCACCCCGCGGATCAACGGCAACGACTACGCGACCCCCGACGGCACCTGCGTGCGCGACTACATCCACGTCGCCGACCTCGCCGTCTCGCACGTCGCGGCCGCCCGACTCCTCGACGCCGGCACGGCGATCGAACCCGTCTACAACCTCGGCAGCGGCGACGGCGTCTCCGTCGGCGAGATCATGACGACGGTCGCCCGCGTGACCGGCATCGACTTCACGCCAGACATCGGTCCCCGCCGGGCCGGCGACCCCGACCGCATCGTCACGAGCGGCGCGCTCGCGGCACGCGACCTCGACTGGAAGATGCGGCACAGCCTCGAAGAAATGGTGCGCAGCGCCTGGGAATCGCGGCAGGCGGCATCCGTTTCATAGGGCTCTGGACGCATATTCGTCAAGCCCCCGGCGAGGTCACATTTTCTGTCTTTGGGCGAGTCGAAACTCTCCAGCCGACATTGAGGGTTTATTATCGGCGACTTGACGTGGGGGAATTACACGGCTGTAATTAGTGCGGACGAGTTATTAGGGCACGTATTGCAAGGGGTGGGAGACGATATGACGCAAGCCGAGTATCGTTCCGGAGTACCCGAGGACTGGTTCGTCGATCCCGTTCGCTTGGGCATTCCCGGAATTCGCAAGGACAGCACCGGACACACTCTTCCCGACGAAGGTGACGCCCTCGCCTGGCAGGCGGATTCGCTGTGCGCCCAGACCGACCCCGAGGCGTTCTTCCCCGAAAAGGGCGGCTCCACCCGGGACGCGAAGAAGATCTGCACCTCGTGCGAGGTGCGCACCCAGTGCCTGCAGTACGCGCTCGCCAACGACGAACGCTTCGGCATCTGGGGCGGTCTCTCCGAACGCGAGCGGCGCAAACTGCGCAAGCGCGCCAGCTGACGCCGTTCCCACCCACATCGGCCGCGTGAATCGGGCCGTGCATATCGGGCACGCCCGTCCAGGGGCCACCGCACAACGACGATGCAACCTAGGCTTGGCTTGATATGCATGCACGAGTCACAGCCATCCTTGTCGCCCGCAACGGCGCGAAACACCTTGAGCGCACTCTCGAGGCTCTGAGTCGGCAAACCCGTCAGCCGGATGTCGTCATCACCGTCGACTGCGGATCCAGCGACGCGACGGCCCAGCTGCTCGCCGCGCACGGTCCGACGCACTTCATCTCCGCCGACTCCGACCTGACCTTCGGGCAGGCGATCGCCGCCGCCGTGCGCGTGATGGCGCCGCCGGAATCCGACAGCGAGATGCTCTGGCTGCTCGCCCAGGACAGTGCCCCCGAACCCGGCGCGCTCGAAGCGCTGCTCGGCGAACTCGAGATCGCACCCTCCGTCGCCGTCGCCGGACCCAAGATCATGGACTGGCGCGCCCATGACTACATCCACGACGTCGGCCTGTCGATGACGCCGGGCGGGGCGACCGTGACCCTCGTCGAGAGCGAACTCGACCAGGGCCAGCACGACGGCATGAGCGACGTGCTCGCCGTCGACGCCGGCGGAATGCTCGTGCGCCACAGCGTCTGGAACCAGCTCGGCGGTTTCGACCCCGGCCTGCCGTCCGCGGACGACGCCCTCGACTTCTGCGTGCGCGTGCGCCTGTCCGGCCGCCGGGTGTCCGTCGTCGCCGCGGCGCGCGTCGCCTCGGCGGGCGACGGTGTCGCCGGGCTCAGCGGGTCCTCGCGCGGACGGGCCCGCCGCAAGCGACTCCGGGTGGCCAGGACCGCACAGCTGCACCGGCGCCTCGTCTACTCCGCGGGGTGGCTGATCCCCCTGCACTGGATCGCGCTCGTGCCCTTCGCCTTCTTCCGCTCCATCGGAGCGCTGCTGCAGAAGGAGCCCGGCGCGATTCCCGGCGAGTTCTCGGCCGCATTCCGCACCGCGTTCAGTGGCTCCCGGGTGCACAATGCCCGCCGTCGACTCGCCGAGACCCGCACGCTCGGCTGGGGGTCGATCGCGTCCCTGCGCCTGACGAATGCCGAGGTCCGCCGCAGGCACGCCCTCAAGCGCGAAGCGGTGCTCGTCGGCCTCGGCGCCGACCGGCCGGAGATCCGCTTCTTCGCGAGCGGCGGCGCCTGGACCGTGCTCGCGGCTGCGCTCGTCGGAATCATCATGTTCGCCTCCCTGCTCGGCGCGCAGAACCTCGCCGGCGGGGGACTCCTGCCGCTGTCGAGTACCCCGGCCGGGCTCTGGGCGAGCGTTGGATACGGCTGGCGCGACCTCGGCCTCGGCTTCGTCGGTGCCGCAGATCCTTTCGCCGCCGTGCTCGCCGTGCTCGGTTCGCTCACGTTCTGGGCCCCGTCGTACTCGCTCGTGCTGCTCTACTTCGTCGCCCTCCCGCTCGCGGCACTCGGCGCCTGGCTCGCGGCGACCCGCCTGACCGACCGCGGGTACCTCCGCTTCACAGCCGCAGCACTGTGGGTGCTCGCCCCGACCTTCCTCACAGCGTTCTCGGCCGGTCGCCCTGCCGCGATCCTCGCGCACCTGCTGCTGCCCTGGCTGTTCTTCGCCGGCTATTCCGCCGGCCGGTCGTGGTCCGCGTCGGCGACAGCATCCCTGCTCTTCGCCGCCGTGCTGTTCTGCGCCCCCTCGCTCACGCCCGCGCTGCTCATCCTGTGGTTGCTCTGCTCGGTCGCCAGCGGACGCGGCATCGCCCGGTTCATCGGCATCCCGCTGCCCGCCGTCGCCCTCGCGCTCCCGCTGATCCTGGACCAGGGCCTGCGCGGCTCGTGGCTCGCGCTCCTTGCCGACCCCGGGGTGCCGGTGCCCAGCACCCCCGCCCCGGACTGGCAGCTGCTGCTCGGCTTCCCGACCGGCGACTTCGGCGGCTGGAGCACGCTGCTCGGCCAGGCCCCCGCGTTGCAGGGCCTGCCGTTGTCCTGGATCATCCCGTTCCTGTTCGCCCCGCTCGCGATCCTCGCCGCACTCTCGTTGTTCCTGCCCAGCATCCGCAATGCGAGCGTCGCGGTCCTGACCGCCCTTCTCGGCGCCGGCACCGCGATCGCCGCGACGCAGCTCAGCCTCGCGACGACGGGCGCCGCGAGCGTCAGCATCTGGCCCGGCTCCGGCCTGAGCCTCTACTGGCTCGGCCTTGTCGGCGCCGTGATCTTCGCCCTGCGCGAGTTCCGCCGCTTCGCCGTCGCCCCCGCCGTCGCCGCAACCGTCCTTCTCGCTGTCGCCGTCGTCCCGCTCGCCGGAGCACTCCCGCTCGAGCTGAGCGCCGTCCATGAGGGCAGCGACCGCACCCAGCCCGCCTTCGTGACGGCAGAAGCGCAGACGGATGCCCGGGTCGGCACCCTCGAAATCGTCCCGCAGTCCAACGGCGGCATCCTCGCCACGATCGTGCGCGGCGCGGGCACCACCCTCAACGAGCAGAGCACCCTCGTCAACACCACGACCACGCTCTCCGCGGCGGATAAGGAACTCGCCACGCTCGCGGGAAACCTGGCCTCACGCAGCGGACTGGATGCCTCGGCCGGACTGGCCGACCTCGGCATCCGCTTCGTGCTGCTGCGGCCGGCCGCCCTCACCGACACCGGCAGAGGTGCCGCGGCGGCAAGCGTCGCGGCCACGGAGACCCTAGCCAGGGCGACGACCGCGCTCGACGGCGAAGCAGCGCTCGTGCCCGTCGGGGACACCGCGTACGGGCGGCTCTGGCGCCATGACGGGTCCGCCTCCGCCGCCGGTGTCACGGCGAGCGAGGTCCCGGCCCACGCCGGGGGAGTCTTCTCTCTCGCCGCCCTGCTTCTTGCCGCGATCACGGTCGGCTCAGCCCTGCTCCTGTCGATCCCGACCGGGGCAGGCCCCGAAGCCGTACGCCAGGCGAATCGCGACGCCATGCGCCGCTCGGCCCGCTCGGACACCCAGGACCGCAAGGCAGAGGCACGGGATCTCCACCGCGAAGAACGCAGTGCGAAGTCCGAGGCGCGGTCTGCCCGCTCCGAGGCTCGTGCCGCACTGCGGCGCAGCGTGAAGG